>JASHPP010000270.1 GCA_030038035.1 Trebonia sp. | reverse complement strand
CCGCGCCCCCGGCCGCGCCGACGGCCGCGCCGCTGCCGGTGACCCGGGAGGGCCTGACCGCGCTGCGCAGGGAACTCAACGGCCTGGTCGGCGCCTGGAGCCAGCGCACGGGCCAGCCGCACGGCGCCGTTCACGCCGAGCTGCGCGGCACCTGCGGCGGCCCGGCGCTCCCGCAGGCGAGCGCCGACCAGATCCGTGCCCGGATCGCCATGCTCCGCCAGTGGGCCGCCGAGCGCCGCTAGCCGATGACGGGAGTGCCCTCGGTTACCTCCACGCCCGCGGCGCGCATGGCGGCGATGGCCTCGGCAGTGGTCCGCGGGTCGACGCCCGCGGTCAGGTCAAGCAGGACCCGGGTGCGAAAGCCGGCCGCGGCGGCGTCGAGCGCGGTCGCGCGCACGCAGTAGTCGGTCGCGATGCCGACGACGTCGACCTGGTCGATGTCGTGCTCGCGCAGCCAGTCACCCAGCGGCGTTCCGTTCTCGTCGACGCCCTCGAACCCGCTGTACGCGGCGGCGTGCGCCCCCTTGCGGAACACCGCCTCGACGCTGGTCGTGTCGAGCGCCGGGTGAAAGGCGGCTCCCGACGACCCGGCGACGCAGTGCGGGGGCCAGGACTGCCAGTAGTCCGGGGTGTCGGAGAAATGGCCGCCTGGATCGATGTGGTAATCGGTGGTTGCCACGATGTGCGCGTAGCCGTGGTCGTGGTCGGCCGAGGCGAGGCGCTCGCTGATGTCGCGGGCCACCGCCGCGCCGCCGGCCACCGCGAGCGAGCCGCCCTCGCAGAAGTCGTTCTGCACGTCGACGATGATCAGGGCGCGCACGGTTTCTACCGTATCGCGGCGACGGCCATGTCGCAGGACGCCGCGCACTAGGGGATTCAGTCGCCCACTTCGGCGGGCGTGCCCGACGTGATCCGCAGCAGCTCGCGGAACGATGTCGGGAACACGGTGTGCGGATGGCCGGCCGCCGCCCAGACGACGGCATGCCGCGACAGCCAGGTGTCCACGAGCGTCCGGATCGGCGCGGGGTGCGCCACCGGCGCGACCCCGCCGATCGCCTGGCCGGTCCATTCCCGCACGGACTGCGGGTCCGCCCGGGACACGGCCGACGCGCCCACAAGCGCGGCCACCCGCGCCGTGTCCACCCGGTGCGCGCCGCTGGTCAGCACGAGCAGCGGCGCCCCGTCGGCGGCGAACACCAGGCTGTTCGCGATCGCGCCGACGTCACAGCCGAGCTGCGCGGCCGCGGCCGCCGCGGTCGGCGCCGGTTCGGGCAGCTGCCGCACCTCACCGCTGACGCCGAGCGACTTGAGCAGACCAGAGAACCGCGAGGAATCGACCGCCATGCCGCTCACGCTACCGACGCACCGCGGCGCGCGCGAAGCGTTTCCGGGCTCCTCGGCGTACGCCCTCGCCGCGGTCACGAATTGACTTGTGGCGCAATCCGGATGAGTTCGCGTTCGATTTATACCTTTTGTACCTGCAGTTTGCGCCACATGTCGGCTGGCCACGCAGAGCGGTCGCCTGCAGCCCGCTCAGTCCTCCGCGCCATCGGGGTCGAACACCGTGGGGATCGCCGGGTAGCCGCGCGAAAGCTGCAGCGCGTACGGGGGCAGCTCGGCCAGCGCCGTCTGGTGCCGTTCCCTGGCGGCCGACAGCGGCTCCCGCCCGACGACCTTGCCCTCCCGCACGAGCTCGTGCAGCAGCACGCGGTCGGCCGGGGCGGGGTCGGGGGGAGCGAGGCTGATCCGCTCGGCCAGCGCCTCGCCCGCGTCGGTGCGGTGCCTGACCGCCCACTTGCGCCCGCCCCGGCCCGGCTTCCCCACCGACCGCTTCGCGACCGGCCTGAGTTCGCCGCCCGCGCCGAGACCCGCGCCGAGACCCGCGCCACGACCCGCGCCGAGACCCGCGCCCGGAGGCACCGCCCTGTCCGACCGGGCCACCAGCTTGTACACCAGCGCCGCGGTCGGTGCCCCCGACCCGGTCACCAGCGACGTGCCCACGCCGTACCCGTTGACCGGCGCGACGGCCAGGCCCGCGATCGAGTACTCGTCCAGGTCCCCGGTCAGGATGATCCGGGTGTCAGCCGCGCCGAGGGAGTCAAGCAGCGAACGCGCGGCGATCGCCAGCGCGCCCAGGTCGCCGCTGTCGATCCGCACGGCGCCGAGCGACGGCCCGGCCACCTCGACCGCCGTGCGCACCGCCCGCTGCACGTCATAGGTGTCGACGAGCAGGGTCGTCCCCGAGCCCAGCGACGAAACCTGGGCCGTGAACGCCTGCCGTTCGCTGTCGTGCACGAGGGTGAACGCGTGCGCCGCGGTCCCGGCGGACGGCACCCCGTACACAAGGCGCGCGCGCAGGTTGGACGTGGACGCGAACCCGGCGATGTACGCGGCCCTGGCGGCGGCGACGGCGGCGTCCTCGTGGGTCCGCCTGGAGCCCATCTCGATCAGCGGCCTGCCGCCAGGCCCGCCCGCCGCGGTCACCATCCGGGACGCCGCGGAAGCGATCGCGCAGTCGTGGTTCATGATCGACAGCGTCACGGTCTCAAGCAGCACCGACTCGGCGAACGTGCCCTCGACCACGATGATGGGCGATCCGGGAAAGTACACGTCGCCTTCGGCGTATCCCCAGATGTTCCCGCCAAAACGATAGGATGCCAGGAAGCGGAGGGTGGTCTCGTCCACTATCCGGGAATCCCGCAGGAACGACAGCTCCTCCGGCCCGAAGCGGAACCGCTCGATGGCGTCGAGCAGCCGACCGGTGCCGGCGACGACCCCGTATCTGCGCCCATGCGGCAGGTGGCGGGCGAAGACCTCGAACACCGCGCGGCGGTGCGCGGCGCCGCTGTGCAGCGCGGCCTGAAGCATGGTGAGTTCATAGTGGTCAGTCAGCAGGGCGGTCCCCGCCGCGCCGTCCGCCGCCTGGGGAGGACCGAAGGCGCCCGCGCCGGGGGGTTCGCTGTTCTCCGGATTGGTCACAGGTGGAAGACTACGTACAGGGAGGTGCGTACGAGTGAGCGTGGCACCCGCTGAGGTAGATCTGCCGCGATCGGCGGACGAGACGGTGCCGGACAAGCCATGGGTCACGATCGTCTGGAACGATCCGGTCAACCTGATGTCCTACGTGACATACGTCTTCGAGCACGTCTTCGGCTACCCGCGCCCGAAAGCCGAGAAGCTGATGCTTGACGTCCATCACAAGGGCAAGGCCGTGGTCGCGGTCGGCACGCGCGAGGCCATGGAACACAACGTCGAGGTGCTGCACGGGTACGGCCTGTGGGCCACCGTCCGCCAGGACAAGTAAGCGACAGGTAAGCGACAGGTAAGCCGACAAGTAAGCAGAGATGGAGATGTTCAGGCCCACCAAGGACGGCGGCGCCAGCGTATGGCTGTCCGCCGGCGAAGCCTCGCTGCTGCGCACCCTCGTCGTCCCCGTGATAGATCTGCTCGGCGGGGCGAGCTCCGGCGAGCCCGCCAGCGTGCTCGACGACCTGGAGAGCCTTCTCGACGCGGACGAGCCGCGGGCACCGGAAGACCCCGTGCTGGCCCGGCTGCTGCCTGACGCCTACCGCGACGACCCCGAGGCTGCGGGCGAGTTCCGCAAGTACACAGAGTCGAGCCTGCGCGAGGCGAAGAAGTACTTCGCGCAGACCATGCTCGACACGCTGCCGCGCAGCGGCGGGCGGGTGAAGCTGACCGGTGACCAGGCCCGGGACTGGCTGCGGGCGCTGAACGACGTGCGGCTGATGTTCGGCGTGCGGCTTGAGGTGACAGAGGACTTCGAGGAGCAGCTCGCTGCGCTCGACCGGGAGGACCCGAAGATCGCGGCGTTCGAGGTGTACGGCTGGCTCGGCGCCGTGCAGGAGTCACTGGTCCGTGCTCTCGACCGCCGCAGGTAACCTGACCGATCATGCTGACGATCTCCCGCGACCTGCAGGCGAAGATCATCGCCCATGCCCGCGCCGACCACCCGGACGAGGCGTGCGGGGTCATCGCCGGCCCGGCAGGCAGCGACCGCCCGGAGCGGTTCATCCCGATGCAGAACGCCGAACGCTCCCCCACTTTCTACCGCTTCGACTCGATTGAGCAGCTCAAGGTGTGGCGCGAGATGGATGACAGGGACGAGGAACCGGTGGTGATCTACCACTCGCACACGGCCACCGAGGCGTACCCGTCGCGCACCGACATCTCGTACGCCAGCGAGCCGCAGGCACATTACGTCCTAGTATCTACACGGGACGAGCCGGAAACCGAGTTCCGCTCGTACCGGATAGCCGGCGGCGAGGTGACCGAGGAAGCCGTGCAGGTCACGGAATGATCCGGCGCCAAACCGGGTTCCCATGCAAGGCGTCACATGTTCAGGAGGAGCGTCGTTCATGGCCATTGAGGTTCGCATCCCCACGATCCTGCGCAGCTATACCGGCGGCGCCAAGTCGGTGCAGGGTTCCGGGAGCACCCTGGGCGAGCTGCTTGTCAACCTGGACGCCGAGCACGACGGCCTGCGCGCCCGGCTGGTCGACGGCGAGAACCTGCGCAGGTTCGTCAACGTCTACCTGAACGACGAGGACGTCCGCTTTCTCGGCGGGCTCGACACCCCGGTTTCCGACGGTGACACGGTGACGGTGCTGCCCGCTGTCGCTGGCGGGTCCGTGCCGGCTTAGGCCCATTTTCATCCCGAACGGACCGCTGCGATGCGTTACGACTCGCTGCTCGACTCACTCGGCAACACGCCGCTCGTGGGGCTTGCGCGCATGTCCCCGTCGGGCGACGTCCGGTTGTGGGCCAAGCTCGAGGACCGCAACCCGACCGGTTCAGTGAAGGACCGCGCGGCGTTCTTCATGGTCGGGCAGGCCGAAAAGGACGGGCTGCTGCGGCCCGGCTCGACGATCCTGGAGCCGACCTCGGGGAACACGGGCATCTCGCTGGCCATGGTCGCCAAGCTGCGCGGCTACAAGCTGATCGTCGTGATGCCGGAGAACACCAGCGAAGAGCGCCGCCAGATCCTGCGCATGTACGGCGCGCAGATCATCTCCTCGCCGGCGGCCGGCGGATCGAACGAGGCGGTCCGGGTGGCGAAGCGGCTGGCCGCGGAGCATCCGGACTGGGTCATGCTCTACCAGTACGGCAACGAGGCCAACGCGCGGGCGCACTACGAGACCACGGGCCCGGAGATCCTGGCCGACCTGCCGACGGTCACGCACTTCGTGGCCGGCCTCGGCACGACAGGCACGCTGATGGGGACGGGGCGTTACCTGCGGGAGAATGTCCCTGGCGTTCGGATCATCGCCGCTGAGCCGAGGTACGGCGAGCTCGTCTACGGCCTGCGGAACGTGGATGAGGGCTTCGTCCCCGAGCTTTACGACGAGTCGGTGCTGACCACGCGGTTTTCCGTGGCGTCGACGGACGCGCTGCGCCGGACCCGCGAGCTGCTCGAGCAGGAGGGCATCTTCGCCGGCATCTCGGCGGGGTGCGCGCTGCACGCCGGGCTGGCGATGGCGCAGCAGGCGGTCAAGGCGGGGGAGAAGGCCGACATCGTTATCCTGGTCGCCGACGGCGGGTGGAAGTACCTGTCCACCGGCGCCTACGGCGGCACGCTCGAGGAGGCGGAGGAGCGGCTCGAGGGCCAGCTCTGGGCCTGAGGTCACGGCCGGCTTATGGCTGGCTGCGACCTCCCCCAGGGGGCACAATGAGTCGCATGCGTCTTACCGTGGTGGGGTGCGCGGGAAGCTTTCCCGGGCCGGACAGCGCCGCATCGTGTTACCTGCTCGAGGCGGACGGGTTCCGCCTCGTGGTCGATCTCGGCAACGGAGCCCTGGGCGCGCTGCAACGGCACATCGGGCTCTTCGACGTCGACGCGATCTGCCTCAGCCATCTGCACGCCGATCACTGCGTCGACCTGTACTCGTATTCGATCGCGCGGGCGTACTCGCCAGCCGGGCCGCAGCCGCCGATCCCTGTGTACGGGCCGGCGGGAACGAGCGAGCGGATCGGGCTCATCCACGGCCCGGGTGCCGACGGCGGCCTGATGAAGCGGTTCACGTTCGAGTCGCTCGCGCCCGGGACGTTCGAGATCGGGCCGTTCCGGGTCACGACCGCGCACATGAACCACCCGGTGGAGGCGTTCGGCTTCCGGTTCACGCACGACGGCCGGTCGCTCGCGTACTCCGGCGACAGCGGCGAGACCGGGGAGCTTGTGCCGCTGGCCAGGGGCAGTGACGTGTTCCTGTGCGAGGCGGCGTTCCTTGACGGGCCGGACCTGCCGCCGGACCTGCACCTGACCCCTGGCCAGGCGGCCGGGTACGCGACGCGGGCCGGGGCCGGCCAGCTGGTGCTCACCCACCTGCAGCCGTGGAACCGGGCCGAACAGGCGTTCCGCGAGGCGGCCTCCTTCGGCGGCGAGCTCGCACTGGCCCACGCCGGCCAGGTCATCGAGATTGGCTAGTGAGCCGGCCGTGAGTTCTGCGGTCACCACGTGAGCCGTCTTCGGTCGCAGAAGGCGCCGGCCGTGGCCGCTGGCCCTTCGCGGCGGAGGGCAGGTCATGGGTCAACCGCGCCAGCGGCGGGCACATAGCCGACATTTCCCCCGTCCAGCCGTGAACCACCTCCCGGAAACCGCCCATGGACCATGATCACGGGTCGAAGGGGACCGCCTGCGGCCGCCTTTGACCCGTGATCATGAGGCGCATCCCCCGGGCGGGCACGCCAGCGGCAAGGGCGGCAGGGGATGGCGGGGGGTCACGGCCGGGCAGGGATCCGGCTCATCCGCGGGTGCCCGTGCCGGGCAGCCGCGATCGCTGCGATCGCTGCGCGCAGATGCCTGAGTCAAGTGTCATGCCTCATCCCCTGGGCAGTTAGTTCAGGCATCCCGCCGGGTGCGTGACGCGGGTGGCGCAGGGTACACGCGGGGCGCGGCGGCGGGGGAAACCGCGGCGCGGCCCGGGCGCCCGGGGCAGCCGGGACAGCGCAGGGCCGGAGCAGGCGACTGCACGCTGACCCCGCAACCGGGGACCGGCTCACTAGCCCGCGGGGGCGACCCCCCGGTACCCCCCGGCTGCGCCTTGACGGCGCACCTGCTCCGCGGCTTTCGCGGCTCTCTACCCGGCTGCGCCTTGACGGCGCAGCTGCTCCGGGGTGGCTGCGGTGCTGTCCCCCGCGCCTCACATCCCTGCGCCCGGTAGGCTGGCCGGCATGTCACGACCAGATGGACGGGCGGCGGACGCGCTGCGCCCGGTGCGGCTCACCCGCGGATGGCTGGAGCATGCCGAGGGGTCTGTGCTCGTCGAGTTCGGCGCCACGCGGGTGCTGTGCGCGGCGAGCGTCGCCGAAGAGGTGCCGCGCTGGCGGCGGGGCAGCGGGCTTGGCTGGGTGACCGCCGAGTACGCGATGCTGCCCCGCGCGACGAACACCCGCGGCGAGCGGGAGTCGGTCAAGGGGCGGCTCGGCGGCCGGACCCAGGAGATCTCCCGGCTTGTCGGGCGCGCGCTGCGGGCGTGCGTGGACTACAAGGCGCTGGGGGAGAACACGATCATCATCGACTG
>JASHPP010000269.1 GCA_030038035.1 Trebonia sp. | reverse complement strand
AGTCGGATTACTACGACTACTACGAGGCCGAGGTCACCTCGCCGCTGCCCGAGGACGACAAGTCCAGCCTCGGGCTCGCCGCCGACTTCGACTTCACCAGGCAGCTGACCGACCGCCCCGTCAAATTCTCCTTCACCGGGCCGTTCTCGCTGTCGCGCCGGATCGCCGACACCGCCTACACCGACCCCGCCGACCTGGTCCGCGCGCTGGCCAGGCGGCTCAACCTGGAGGCTCGTTCGCTCGCGGACGCCGGCGCGACCCTGCTGCAGATCGACGAGCCCTTCCTGGCGGGCTACCCGGAACAGGCCGGGCTCGCGGTCGAGGCGGTCAACATCGTGACCGACGGGATTCCCGTCACCTGGGCGCTGCACGTCTGCTATGGCAACAGGTACGCGCGGCCGTCCTGGGAGGGTCACTACGATTTCCTTTTCCCTGCCGTGCTCGATGCCCGCGTGGACCAGCTGGTGCTCGAGTTCGCCCGCAAGGGCCTGGAGGACCTGCGGCTGATCAAGGAGTACTCCTGGCACTCCGCGCTGGGCCTCGGCGTGATCGACGTCAAGTCCGCGGCGGTGGAGAGCCCCGAGCTCGTCGCCGCGCGCATCCGGCGCGGCCTTGAGTACGTCGCCCCCGGCCGCCTTATGATCAACCCCGACTGCGGGCTGCGGCACCTGGCTCCGGAGGTCGCCAGGCGCAAATTGCGCGCTATGGTAGCTGGCGCGACAATTGTCCGGTCTGAACTCGGGCTGGACGCTGCCGCGGCCGACCCGGACCCGGACCCGGAGCGGAGCGCACGCGGCGCCCCGGGCGCCCGCGCCGCCCCGGGCGCGGCAGTTTTCGCACCCGACACCGTCCTAGCCGCACACACAACTGTTAACCCTCCCGCCTCGGGAGATAACGACTCCTCAGGAGCTAGCCATGGATAGCGGATTCCTCTTCACTTCCGAGTCGGTGACGGAGGGCCACCCGGACAAGATCGCAGACCAGATCTCCGACGCGGTTGTCGACGCGGCGCTCGCCGGTGACCCGATGTCCCGGGTGGCGTGCGAGTCCTTGCTCACGACGGGCCTGATCGTGGTGGCCGGCGAGATCACCACGGCGACGACGATCGACTACGCCGGGGTCGCCCGCCAGGTGGTCTGCGAGATCGGCTACGACCACGGCGACTACTACTTCGACGGCAACGCCGTCGGCGTGATCGTCGCCATGGACAGGCAGTCGCCGGACATCGCCCAGGGCGTGAACACCGCGCACGAGGGCCGGGTCGGCGGGTCCGAGGACCCGCTGGACCGGATCGGTGCCGGGGACCAGGGGATGATGTTCGGGTACGCGACGAACGAGACGCCCGAGCTCATGCCGATGCCGATCACGCTGGCGCACAAGATGTCGAAGAAGCTGTCGGACGCCCGCCGCTCCGGCCTGCTGCCGTACCTGCGGCCGGATGGCAAGACCCAGGTCACCGTGCGGTACGACGACGCGGGCAAGCCGACGGCGATCGAGAAGGTCCTGATCTCGACCCAGCACGCCGACGGCGTGGAGAGCAAGCTGCCGGACGCGCTGTGGGAGGAGGTGGTCCTGCAGACGCTGCCGCCGGAGTTCTTCGACGCTGACAGGCTGCGCAAGGAGTTCTACGTCAACCCGACCGGCCGGTTCGTGATCGGCGGCCCGGTCGGCGACACCGGGCTGACCGGCCGGAAGATCATCGTCGACACCTACGGGGGCTTCGCCAGGCACGGCGGCGGCGCCCTGTCCGGCAAGGACCCTTCCAAGGTGGACCGGTCGGGGGCGTACGCCGCCAGGTACGTGGCGAAGAACATCGTCGCGGCCGGCCTGGCCGACCGCGTCGAGGTCCAGGTGGCCTACGCGATCGGCGTCGCCAGGCCGCTGTCGCTGATGATCGAGACGTTCGGGACCGAGAAGGTCAGCAAGCCGGCGATCGTCGAGCTTGTGCGGGAGAACTTCGACCTGCGCCCGGGCGCGATCCTGCGCGACCTTGACCTGCGCCGGCCGATCTACCGGCAGACCGCGGCCTACGGCCACTTCGGGCGGTCCGGTGACACGTTCACCTGGGAGCGCACCGACAAGGCCGACCAGCTGCGCACCCAGGCGGGCCTGGCCTGACGGCCATGGCCTTGGTGCGGCGCCACCGCGTCGCCGCGGACCCGCGTCCTCGCGGACCCGCGGCCCGCGGGCGGCCGCCCACCTCAAGTCGTGCCCGGCCGGCGCTCAGCGCGGGCCGGGCACGCGCAACCTTCGGCAGTGACCGCCGGTCGCGTGCCGGCCCTCCGGGCTGCTAACGATTGCAACGCCCCTCGATACGCCGCGTAATGATGCTTCGCCAGCGTGGCGGGAGAGCAGGGAAAATTTGTGGCCCGCCGCAACTTTCGCGCCGCCGAGTTTGGGACCAGCGGCAATTGTTCCCGGTCAGCTGCCGTGGAATTCTCGCCCGTAGATTGGTTACCCCTGGCTAGCTTTGGCCGCGCGGCGGCGGCCAGAAAGGGGCCGACCGGTGCTCGCTGCGCTCCCTAGATCACCGGGCGATATCGGCATCGGCGATATCGCGGAACCTGGCCGGCCGCGCGCGGGCCGGGTCGTCGCCCGGCCTGAGGCCGCGGGAATCGGCGGGTCGGACCCGCGCCGCTTTTCGGGCATACCGGCGCATTACAGCGGACCCGAATGGCCGCGACCACGGCGTTTCCGCGCCGCGGACCTGGGCGCGGGGCGCGCCGCGTTCGCGACGCCCAGGCCGGTCGCCGTGCACGCTGCTCGCCAGGTCCCGGTGGATGCCGGGGCGGCGGGTGCCGGTCCTCGGCGCCCGCCGGCCGGGGTCGCCCTGGCCGCGGTGCCGGGCGCGACACCCGCCGGCGGCGGAGTTTCCCATTACGGTCAGCGAAGGAGGGGGCTGAAACGTGATGAAAACGTATTCTGGCGCAGTGCTTACCTTAGCCCTGGCACGGCGATAATCTCAGCGAAACACACGACGGCTTCTAGAACATAGGCCACATCTCAGGCAATGCAAAGGTAATGCAAAGACGCGCCGTTTAGCTGTGAACGATGTGTTCTTCTGCTAGCCTCCGGGCCGGCGAGCCTACCCCTGGCAACGCGCCCCGGCAGTTTCGGAAACATTTCGCTGTTAGCCACGAGAAGGCAGAACCAATGATTAGAATCGAGCACCGGCGCTCGCGGCTCGCCGTCGCGGCGCTCGCCGCGATCGCGCTCGGCGTCCTCGCCGCGTGTAGTAGCAGCAGTAGCACTACCACGACGACGCCGACCACCAGCACGACGACCCCGTCGACGAGCGCGAGCCCGACCTCTACCGCCGTCGCGACCTCGGCCTGCGGCACCAACCCAGGCGTCGTGGCCACCGGGACCCCGATCCCGCTCGGCGGCATCGTGACCGACCAGTCCGGTACCTCGTTCACCGACATCTCGAACATGGCCGCGGCCTACTTCACCTGCGTGAACGACAACGGCGGGATCAACGGCCACCCGATCAAGTACTACATCGAGACCGAGCAGACGAACGCGACGCAGATCGCGTCCGAGGCCAAGCAGCTGGTGCAGACCGACCACGTGGTCGGCATCGTCGGCAACACGTCCATCATCGAGTGCGCGGTCGACAGCAGCTACTGGAAGAGCCTCGGCTTCTACGTCATCGCCTCGGGCATCGCCTCCGAGTGCTACTCGACGCCGAACTACGCCGACGTCAACATGGGGCCACGGTACAGCTCGGACGGCGCGGTGCAGTACGCGCTGACCCTGCACCCGGACAAGATCGTCTTCGACCAGTCGAACGTCCCCGGCACCACGTACATCTCCGCCGGGCCGAACGCCCTGGCCAAGGCCGCGGGCGTGCCGATCATCGACGACGCGACGAACGTGCCGATCTCCGACGCCGACTCGGTGGCGATCAACCTGGTCGACCAGGCGGGCAAGAACGGCGCGGTGATCTTGAACTTCACCCCGCCGGACGCGCTGGTGATCCTGCAGGCGGCGCAGCACCTCAACATCGAAGGCGACGTCAAGGAGTGGGGCTGCTCGACGCCCTGCAACACCGACTTCCTCGCCACCTCGCTCGGGTCCAAGTGGGACGGCAAGTTCTTCGTCAACGCCGAGCTGGCCCCGCCGGACGTGGAGACCACTCCTGAGATGAACCTGTACAAGGCGATCTTCGCCCAGTACGGCAAGGCCGTCTCCGGCGGCATCGGCGCGTTCAGCGAGATGGGCTTCACCGAGGCGGAGCTCATGGTCGACGCCCTGCGGTCGATCACGAGCGGCACCTACACGGTGGCCACCGTCAACGCCGCGGTCAAGGCGCTGAAGGACGTCGACACGGGAATGCTGTGCCAGGCCTGGACCTACGGTGACTACAGCACGCACATCGCGAACAACGAGGACTACACGGTCACGCCGGACAACGGCAAGATGGTGATCGCGCCCAACGGCGGGTGCACGCTGATCTCGGCCGTCGACCCGAACATCGCGTCGTACCGTGCCGAGGCCGGCACCGCGGGCTTGGACCCGACGTCCTCGTGACGGATGATAGGTAGATGCCAAGCTGGTCTGAACTCTCGCAGTTCCTCGTAAGCGGTCTCGCCCTGGGCGGGGTGTATGCCCTGTCCGGGGTGGGGCTGGTCGTCCTGTACCGCGCCACTGGCGTGCTCTATCTCGCCTTTGGCGCGGTCGGGGCGATGGGTGCGTTCATCACCTACGCCATGGTCCAGGCGTCGCTGCCCGGCTGGATCGCGTGGCTCGTCTGCATCCTCTTCGGCGGCGTGTGCACCCTCGCGTACGGGATGGTGTTCGGCCCGCCGCTCGCCAGGCGCGGCCCGCTGGTCCGCGCGGTGGCCACGCTCGGCCTGACCCTGATCCTGTTCGGGGTGATGAACCTGCTGTGGCCGCCGACCGGCGGTGCGGTGCGCGAGATCACGCTGCCCACCGACAACGGCGGGTTCACGGTCTTCGGGCTGCAGGTCACCTGGACCCAGTTCATCGCGCTCGTCGCGGGCATCGTGCTGACGGTGGCGACCGCCGTGTTCCTGCGGTACACCAAGCTCGGCACGGCGATGCGGGCGATGGCCAACGACCGGGAGATCACCGCGACGCTCGGCGTGCCCGTGCGCCGGGTCGAGGCGGCCGCCTGGTTCGGCTGCGGCATCCTGGCCGGCATCGCCGGGCTGCTGCTCGCCGACCTGGTCGAGCTCGACCCGACCACGCTCACGTTCCTGGTGATCTCGTCGCTGGCCGCCGCCCTGGTCGCGCGGCTGCGGTCGATCGCGGTGACGTTCGTGGCGGCGATCGTGATCGGCGTGGTCCACGACCTGCTGACCCCGTTCACCGCGCTCACCAACTACCGCGACATGACGCCGTTCGTCATCGCGGTCATCGCGCTGCTCGTGGCGTCGCGGAGCCGCAGCGTCATGACGCGATCGAGCGAGGAGGCGTAGTGGCCGGGGTCGACACGAGGGACGCCGCCGCCGCGACGGTCGCCGGGCAGCGCGCCGCGCTGCTGCGCCGCCGCCCCCAGCGGCCCGTGCACCTGACGGTCACCGTGGTCCTGCTGCTCTTCGCGGTGTTCGCGCTCCCTGACCTGATGAGCGCCTATTACACGGGCTACATGGCGCTTGTCGCCATCTACTCGATCGTGACGCTCGGGCTCGGGCTGCTCGTCGGACGGGTCGGCCTGTACTCCCTCGGCCAGGGCGCCATCCTGCAGATCGGCGCCTGGACCGGGGCCCGGCTGCTGTTCGCGACCAGCCAGCCCTACCCGATCGTGCTGATCGAGGCGGGGCTGGTCACGATGGCGATCGGCACGGTCATCGGCCTGCCCGCGATCCGGTTGCGCGGCCTTTACCTGGCGCTGATCACGCTGATGATGGCCGGCGCCATCACGGTGATCCTGGCCACGGTGAACTTCCCCAACGGCGGCGGCGGCTTCACCGGGTACAACGGCAACCTCATGCACGTCCCGCCGGTCCGGCGCCCGTCGATCGCCGGCAGCGAGACCGCGTACTTCAGGTACGCGGTGGTCGTGGCGATCGTCATGTTCGTGCTCGTCTACGTGCACCTGCGGTTCAGGCCCGGGCGGGCCTGGGCGGCGATCAGGCAGAGCGAGCCCGCCGCGCTGGCCGCGGGCATCAACACGACGTTCTACAAGCTCTGGGCGTGGGCGCTGGCGGCGTTCATCACCGGCGTGGCCGGCGCGGTCCTGGCCGGGCAGCAGCAGTACCTGTACTCGATCAACTTCACCACCCAGGACTCGATCGTCCTGCTCGCGGTCGCGCTGATGGGCGGCGTGTTCAACATGTGGGGCGCGGTGATCGCCGCCGTGCTCATGCAGTTCCTGCCCGCCGTGCTGCAGAACTGGGGCCTGAACTACGCCTGGCTCGACATCCTGTTCGGCATCGGCGTGCTCCAGGTGCTCACCACCGCCCCGGCCGGCATCGCCGACCAGTTCCCGAAGGACATGAAAAGGCTCGGCGGCCTGATCTGGCGGCACATCCGGCCCCCGGCTCGTGCCCCCGCCGCGCCAGGGGCGGCCGTCACGG
>JASHPP010000268.1 GCA_030038035.1 Trebonia sp. | reverse complement strand
GGCTCGGCCGGGGGATGCCCGACCCGCACAGGGACGCCGCCGGCCGCGTCGCCGGCTGCCGGGGTGTGGACGGCGGCGAGCTCGGTGACGCCCTCGGGATAGATGGGCACGCTCGCCTCGGCGCCCGGGTTGAGCGCGAGACCGAGCCCGGCGGGCAGGTGCCGGGCGAGCGCGGCGGCCGGCACGACGATGTGCGGCACCACGCGGGAGTCCCCCGCCCGCTGCCAGGGGCGCTCGACGTCGGCGAACTGGTACTCGCCGGGCGGGTACCTGCCGCCGCCAGAAGCGTCCGCGGCCGCTCCCGGCGCCGCGTCCTGGGCCGCCTCCGCCGCCGGCGAGCCGGCCCAGCCGGCCAGGCGCTGAATCGAGGTGAAGCACGGCACGAACTCGGCGCCCAGGTAGGTCACCGTCGGCAGCGCGACCGCGGAGCCGTCGGTGACCGGCCGCCGGCCGGCCGGCAGCGGGACCCAGAGCCGGGCGCGGGCGAGCTCGTGGAGCAGGTCGTCCATCCGTTCGGGGTCCTTGATGACGGCGGCGAGGACCTGCTCGACCACCTCGCAGGAGGAGTACGCTCCGTCAGGCGCGTCCCTGGCGCCGCCCCAGGCGACAGCGCCAGGCCGCACAAGCGTGCCGCCATGCGCCATGGCCTGAGCAGGAAGAACGTCGGCAGGAGGGGGGAGGGGCTGCGCGGGCACGACGCCGCCCCCTAGACCGTCGGCGGGATCGATCGGGAGCATGGGTCTTCCTCGGTGGGCTCGTGGACGTGGACGTTGGATGTGGACACCCTTCTGCTGTACGGATAGTAAACACGATGAGGCAGTGCGTAGTGAAGAACATCGAAGGTCATGCCAGTAAATGGCTCGACGTGCCGGCGGCGCGGTTCCCTGGCTGGATCGACTCCTTCGCCGGCCGGCACGGCGAAGCCGCGCCGGCCGGCCTCGCGGTGACCCGCGCCGGGGACGCTGTGATCTTCACAGCAGCGGACGGCGCGGTCGCCGAATGCCATCCGCCGTTCCCGCCCGTCCACGGGCTGCCGGCGGCGTCCGCGGCGGACCCCGCCGGCCCGGCTGCTTACGCCTCGGCGATCGCCGCCCACTCCGCGATCCCGCGGACGGTGGGCGTGCTGCTTGTCCGGCTCGGCGGCTACGCGGCGGGCGTCTTCACCGGGTCGCCCCCGGTGCTCGCGGACTCGAAGACCGGCTCACGGCTGGTCCACGGGCGCAGCGCGGCCGGCGGCTGGTCGCAGCACAGGTTCGCCAGGCGAAGGGAGAAGCAGGCGGCGGAGGCGCTGCAGGCGGCCGCCGATGCCGCTGCCGCAGTGTTCGGGCGCTGGGGAGCACTGGACGCGGTCGTGCTCGGCGGGGACAGGCGGGCGGTTGCGGGATTGCGGGAGGACCCGCGGCTGTTGTCCTGCCTGGAACTGGCCACGGACCGGTTCCTGACCGTCCCCGACCCGAAGCTCGCGGTGCTGCGGGACACGCCGCGGCTGTTCCTCGCCGTGCGGATAAGGCTGACGACCCCGGCCGGCTGATCGGCTATCCTGAAGGCCTTGCCGTCACTGCGACGATCGGGAGCGCCGAAGGCGGAGCGCCCGCCGTATCGACAAATCGTCATGTCCGTTTATCGCTGACAGAGCTGGAGTGGGTAACCGTGATCGTCGCCAGCGGGGTGGAGTTGCGCGCCGGCGCCCGGCTGCTGCTCGCGGAAGCCTCGTTCCAGGTCGCCGAGGGGGACCGGATCGGCCTCGTCGGGCGCAACGGCGCGGGCAAGACCACGCTGGCGAAGGTGCTCGCCGGGCACGCCCAGCCCGCGGCGGGCACCGTCCGGCGCACCGGCAGCGTCGGCTACCTGCCGCAGGACCCGCGCACCGGCGACCTCGACGTGCTCGCGCTCGACCGGGTGCTGTCCGCCCGCGGGCTCGACGAGGTGCGCGAGGCGATGCGCAAGGCCGAGGCGCAGATGGCGGACGCGGACGAAGGCGTCGCGGAGAAGGCGATCCGGCGCTACGGAACCCTGTCTGACCGGCTCGCGGTCCTCGGCGGGTACGCGGCCGAGGCGCAGGCGGCCAGCCTGGCCGCGAGCCTCGGGCTGCCCGGCCAGGTGCTGCACCAGTCGCTGCGCACGCTGTCCGGCGGGCAGCGGCGGCAGGTCGAACTCGCGCGGATCCTGTTCGGCGACAGCCAGACGCTGCTGCTCGACGAGCCCACCAACCACCTGGACGCCGACTCGATCGTGTGGCTGCGCGACCACCTCAAGAGCTTCCGCGGCGGCCTGGTCGTCATCAGCCACGACGTCGGGCTGATCGAGCAGGTCGTGAACAAGGTCTTCCACCTGGACGCCAACCGCGCCGTGCTGGACATCTACAACGTCGGCTGGAAGGCCTACCTGGAACAGCGCGAGGCCGACGAGCGGCGGCGCCGCAGGGAGCGGGTCAACGCCGAGCGGCAGGCGACCGCGCTGCAGGCGCAGGCGGACAAGATGCGGGCCAAGGCGACGAAGGCGCGGGCCGCGCAGAACATGCAGCGGCGCGCCGAGCGGCTGCTCGCCGGGGTGGAGACCGAACGAGTCGCGGACCGGGCCGCCAGGCTCAGGTTCCCGGTGCCGGCGCCGTGCGGGCGCATCCCGCTGACCGCCAGCGGGCTGTCCAAGTCCTACGGCTCGCTCGAGGTGTTCACCGATGTCGACCTGGCCGTCGAGCGGGGGAGCCGGGTCGTCGTCCTCGGGCTTAACGGCGCGGGCAAGACCACGCTGCTGCGGCTACTCGCCGGCGTGGAAAAGCCCGACACGGGAAAAGTCACGGCAGGACACGGGCTGCGCCTTGGATATTACGCCCAAGAGCACGAGACGCTGGATAACGAGCGCACTCTCCTGGAGAACATGCGGACCGCGGCGCCGGAACTCACCGATTCCGAGCAGCGCCGTGTTCTGGGGTCATTCCTGTTCTCAGGCGACGATGTCGATAAACCCGTGGGCGTCCTTTCCGGCGGCGAGAAGACCCGGCTTGCGCTGGCACTTCTGGTGGTGTCCGGGGCGAACGTGCTGCTGCTTGACGAGCCGACAAACAACCTGGACCCGGCCAGCCGGGAGGAGATCCTCGCCGCGCTCGCAGGATATCAGGGCGCGATTGTTCTTGTTACTCATGATGAGGGAGCGGTTGACGCGCTATCCCCGGAACGGGTAATCGTGCTGCCCGAGGGAACCGAAGACGCGTGGAGCGAGGATTTCGCCGATCTCGTCGCACTCGCCTGACCAAGCGGGTGGCCAAGTACGCCCCGATAGGTGATCATTGCAAATGGGGGGCCGAGCGCAATGAGTTCCACCATACGGGAGGTACGTGTGGCCGAGACCCTCAGGAAGGGCACCCGGGTGACCGGGCCGGACCGCAGCAAGCTGGCAACCGACCTCAAGAAGCGCTACGACGGGGGCGAGTCCATCCGGGCGCTTGCGTCGGCCACGGGGAGATCGTACGGGTTCATTCACCGGCTCCTTACCGAGACCGGCGTGACCCTGCGCGGGCGGGGCGGCGCCACGCGCGGGAAGGTTATCGCATAGCGGTTCGCGGAGTTCGCCGCGGGCTTATCCGGTAGGGGAACTGACCCGGACCGCTGTAGGTTAAGAGGACTATGGTGGTTCACGGCCCGGGATTCCAGATGGCGCGCGGGTTCCGCATGGACCCCACGGTCACCAAGCAGAAGCTCAAGCCCGGAACGGTCCGCAGGATCGCCCGCTACGCGCGGCCCTATCGGCTCAAGCTGGCGCTGTTCCTGTTCGCGACGGCGCTGGACGCCGCCATCACGGTGGTCAACCCGCTGCTGCTGCGCGAGCTCATCGACAGGGGCATCATCGCCCGCGACGAGGGGGTCGTGATCGTCGTCGCGCTGACCGTCGCGGGGGTCTCCGTGTTCGACGCGCTCCTCGGCGTGATCGAACGCTGGTTCTCCTCGCGGATCGGCGAGGGACTGATCTATGACCTGCGCACCGAGGTCTTCGACCACGTGCAGCGGCAGCCGATCGCGTTCTTCACCCGCGCCCAGACCGGGTCCCTGGTCAGCCGCCTGGACGGGGACGTGGTGGGCGCGCAGCAGGCGATCGTGGGGACGCTGTCCAGCGTCGTGTCCAACGTGCTGTCGGTGATCTTCATCCTGATCGCCATGTTCTACCTGTCCTGGCTGGTCAGCGCGCTGGCGCTGCTGCTGATCCCGCTGTTCCTCTTCCCGGTGCGGATCGTCGGGCGCAGGCTGCAGCGGCTGTCCAGGGAGGCCATGCAGCTCAACGCCGAAATGGGCTCCACGATGACCGAGCGGTTCAACGTGGCCGGCGCGATGCTGGCCAAGCTGTTCGGACGGCCGCGCGAGGAGTCGGCGCTGTTCGCGTCCAAGGCCTTTAAGGTCCGCGAGGTCGGCGTCTCCAGGGACATGTACGGCTCGGCGCTGATCATCGGGATCACCCTGCTGACCGGGCTGTTCACCGCCGTGGTCTACGGGGTCGGCGGCTCGCTGGTGGTCAGGGGGGCGTTCGAGTTCGGCACGCTGGTCGCGCTCGCCCAGCTGATCGCCCGCGTTTACGGGCCGATCGGGTCGCTGTCCAACGTGCAGGTGCAGGTGATGACCGCGCTGGTCAGCTTCGACCGGGTCTTCGAGGTGCTCGACCTGGAGCCGCTGATCACGGAGAAGCCCGGGGCGGTCGTGCTGCCGAGGACCATGACGGAGAACGGGACTTCAGCCGCGCCGGACATCAGCTTCGACCACGTGTCGTTCCGCTACCCGACCGCGGCCGAGGTGTCGCTTGCCTCCCTGGAGTCGATCGCGCTGAAGACGCCCGAGCGGACCGGCGCCGTCGCCGGCGTGCTGCACGACGTCTCGTTCACCGCGCCGTCGGGGCAGCTGACCGCGCTGGTCGGGCCGTCGGGCGCAGGGAAGACCACGATCACCGCGCTGGTGTCGCGGATGTACGACCCGAACGAGGGGGCGGTGCTGATCGGCGGCCTTGACGTGCGGGACGTCACGCTGGAGTCGCTGCACGACGTGGTCGGCGTCGTCACGCAGGACGCTCACCTGTTCCACGACACGATCCGCGCCAACCTTCTCTACGCCCGCCCATCGGCTACCGAGAGGGAACTCATCGAGGCCTGCCGGGCCGCGCAGATCTGGGAGCTGATCGCGCTGCTGCCCGACGGGCTCGACACGGTCGTCGGCGACCGCGGCTACCGGCTATCCGGCGGCGAGAAGCAGCGCGTCGCGCTGGCCAGGCTGCTGCTCAAGGCGCCGTCGGTCGTCGTGCTCGACGAGGCCACCGCGCACCTGGACTCCGAGTCCGAGGTCGCGGTGCAGCGCGCGCTCAAGGTCGCGCTCACCGGCCGGACGTCGCTGGTGATCGCGCACCGGCTGTCCACGATCAGGGAGGCCAGCCAGATCCTGGTCATCGACGAGGGCCAGGTGGTCGAGCGCGGCCCGCACGAGGAGCTGCTCGCCGACGGCGGCCTGTACGCCGAGCTGTACCACACCCAGTTCGCGCGCCAGGAGGGGGCCCACACGTAGCCAGGCCGCGGCCCGCTCACACGTAGCCGAGCCTGCGCAGTTCCTCGCCGGCGACTTTCTCGATGTCGGCCACCTGGCTGACGGTCAGCGAGCGTCGCCACGCCGCCTTCTCGCCCCTGGCCTGGCGATGGGCCTGCGCCGCCGGCGCGGCGATCTTCGTCCCGGTGAAGTCCGTCAGGATGGCCGCCGCCGAACCGGGGTCACGGACCATGTCCTCATAGCGCAGCGTCTTCAGCTGGCCCTCGGGGAGCGTCCGGCGCAGCCGCGCGGCGAGCCTGATCGCCCCCCGCCAGCGCAGCGCGCACTTGCCCGCAGGGGACAGCCCGGCCCAGGAGAGCCGGTCCGTCTCGTCCTCGATCCCGTAGAACGGGTTGGGGAACTCGGACTCGACGTTCGCCACACTGGACCGGAACCACGACAGCGCGACCGGGTCGCCGAGCATGGCCGCGACCGTGTCCCGCCCGTCCCTGACGACCTGCACGATCTGCGCGTCGGGAAACGCCCCGATCAGGGCCTCGGCGCAGTAGGTGAGATCCGGGCTCGCGTCGCCGAAGCGCTTCAGGCCGCGCAGCTCGACGCAGGGGCCGACCTCCGACGGCCGGAGCCCGGCCGCCGCCCGGCACTGGGCGGTGCACTCCAGGCAGCTGGTCGGGTTCACCTGCCAGCCCTGGGCGAAGGCGTCGCGCATGACGGCAGCGGCCGCCTCGCCGCGGCCGCTGTACAGCGACGGGCGGCGCGCGAACCCGTAGACCGCCTGCAGCACGCTGTGCTGCCCGATCGTGATGTGGAAGCCTGGTGAGATCTTCAGCGCCCGGCCGACGGCGTCCGCGCCGGAGTGCGGCGCGCCGATCACGAAGACCGGCCTGGTCACCTTGCGGGCGTTGACGATGAGGATGTGGCGCGAGGGCATGAAGGGTAGGTCTTTCTAGTCACCCCGTACGGTACCGGTGTGCCGGCCGCGTAGGCTACGTCTTGTGCGTGTACTACCCCGCGTCGTCGTGCTGGCCGCCGTGCTGTGCCTGCTGGGCCTGACCGGGTGCGCGCAGTTTGACAAGGCACTGGGGCAGGAGCAGGCGCTGGTCTCGTTCAAGGACGGGACGCCGGTCTCGGTCCGGCTGCAGGTGCGGGCCGCGTGCGCGAAGGTGCCGAACGTGAGCGCCGTGCCCATACCGGCCGGCGTCCCGCTGACGTCGGCGACCGCCGAGATCGAGTACACGGTCACCAACGCCTCTGACGCCGACATCGCGCGGCTGTCGGAATGCCTGGCCAAGTACCCGTCCGTGCTGAACATGGACCTGCAGGACGAATCGGACGACTCTTAGCGCCGTAGCGCCGTAGCGCCGACGCCCGCCGTTACAAGTTTTGCTGATATGTTTCCTAGTTTGATGGTGGGGTATATAGTTGCCTTCTGTCTACCAAACCGATAGAGAATGGGCACTTAATGCGCAGGATCTTGGCTGGTGCCGCTGCCGTCGCCGGCAGCGCGCTTCTCGTCGCGGCCTGCTCCTCAGCAGGCTCAAGCAGCTCCAGTGCCACCTCGGGCGGAGCTACCCAAGCCGCGGCGGCGCCGGTGACAGTGCGGCTCGGGTTCCTCGCGAACATCACGCACGCGCCCGCGCTTGTCGCGCTCAAGAACGGCTACTTCGCCACCGCGCTCGGCTCCGCCGGCACGGTGCGGGCGACCGCTTTCAGCAGCGGTACGCAGGAGACCACCGCCATCCTCGCGGGTCAGCTCGACGCCGCCTACGTGGGGCCGAACCCGGCGATCAACGCCTGGCAGAAGTCCGGCGGGACCGCCATCAAGATCGTCGCCGGCGCCGCGACCGGCGGCGCCTCGATCGTCGTGAAGCCATCGATCACCTCCGCCGCCCAGCTCAAGGGCCAGTCGCTGGCCACGCCGTCGCTCGGCAACACCCAGGACGTGGCGCTGCGGTACTGGCTCAAGCAGCACGGCCTCACCACGAGCGCGACCGGCGGCGGTGACGTGTCCATCAAGCCGACCACCCCGAACTCAGCCGCGGTGCTCGAGTTCGAGTCCGGGCAGATCGCGGGCGCGTCCGAGCCGGCCCCGTACGACGTCGAGATGGTGAAGGACGGCGGCAGGGTGCTGCTGTCCGAGCCTGGCGTCACGACCGTGCTGATGGTCACCCAGTCGTTCCTGTCGGCGCACCCGGCGATCGTCGCCGACCTGCTGAAGGCGGAGATCGAGGCGATCGGTTTCATCAAGAGCAACCCGACGGCGGCGCAGGCGGACGCCAACGCTGAGCTTGCCGCTTACACGGGCAAGCCGCTGAAGGCGAGCATCGTGGCCGCGTCCTTCAACGAGATCGACTTCACGCTCGACCCGGACGCGTCCTCGCTGACCGCCGACGCCCAGCAGGCCGTCAGCCTCGGGCTGCTCAAGCCGGTCAACCTGGCCGGCATCTTCGACCTCACGCCGCTCAACACGCTGCTCGCCGCGGACGGCCAGCCGCAGGTCAGCTCGTAGCCATGAGCACAGCCGTGACGGAGGCGCCTGCGGCGGTCACGCTCTCCGGCGTCTCCAAGGTGCACGGGCACGGCCGCGGCGCAGTGCACGCTCTCGACCAGGTGTCGCTGACCGCGCCGCCGGGGGAGTTCACCTGCCTGATCGGCGCGTCCGGCTGCGGGAAGTCCACGCTGCTCTCGCTGGTCGCCGGCCTGGACAAGCCGACGAGCGGCCAGGTCACCGTGGGCGGGCGGGTCGCGCTGATGTTCCAGGAGCCCGGGCTGTTCCCCTGGCTGTCCGCGGCAGGCAACGTCGAGGTCGCGCTGCGGGCCCGCGGGATCGGCCGCGCGGAGCGCAAGAGGCGGGCGGCCGAACTGCTCGACGTCGTGCACCTCGGCGGGTTCGGCAAGAAGCAGCCGCATGAGCTGTCCGGCGGCATGCGCCAGCGGGTCGCGCTGGCCCGCGCGCTCGCGCAGGAGGCCGACGTCCTCCTTATGGACGAGCCGTTCGGCGCACTGGACGCGATGACCAGGGACTTTCTCCACGACGAGCTGGACAGGATCTGCGCAGGCCGCAACCTCACGGTGCTGTTCGTCACGCACAACGTCCGCGAGGCGGTGCGCCTGGGGGACCGCGTGATCCTGCTCAGCAGCCGTCCGGGCCGGATCATCGCCGAGTACCCGGTGCCCATGCAGCGGCCGCGGCGGATCGACTCCGCGCCGGTCGCCGAGCTCGCCGGGACGATCACCGACCGGCTGCGCGAGGAGGTAGGCCGCCATGGCAAGTAACACGCTGGCCGGGCTGGACGCGCTCGACCTGGACGTCCCGGCGCGCGACAGCGGGCGGCTCGGCTACCGCGCCTGGGCCTGGCTGTGGCCCAAGGCGCTCGCCGTCGCGCTGGTGATCCTCGCGTGGGAGCTCGTGCACCTCACCGGCTGGAAGAAATACGTCCTCCCCGGCCCCGGGGTGACGCTGAGCAACCTGTGGGACCAGGCGCAGACTGCCCTGCTCTGGCACGCGATCCGCACCACGCTTGAGCGCGCCGTGATCGGCTTCGCGCTGGCGGTCCTGATCGGCATGGTCGTGGGCGCGCTCGTCTCGCGCATCCCCCCGCTGCGCGCCGCGGTCGGCAGCATGATCACTGCCCTGCAGACGATGCCGTCGATCGCCTGGTTCCCGTTCGCGATCATCCTGTTCGGCGAGACCACGAGCGCGATCCTGTTCGTCATCGTGCTCGGCGCCGCCCCGTCGATCGCCAATGGGCTCATCACCGGCGTGGACTACACCCCGCCGCTGCTGCTCAAGGCCGGGACGCTGATGGGATTGCGCAGGCTGTCGCTGTACCGGCACCTGATCTTGCCAGCCTCGCTGCCGTCGTTCGTGGCCGGGCTCAAGCAAGGCTGGGCGTTCGCCTGGCGCAGCCTGCTGGCCGGCGAGCTCCTGGTGCTCATCGCCAACCAGCCGTCGATCGGCGTCCTGCTCTCCACCTACCAGGCGCAGGCCGACATGGCCAGCACCGTCGCGATCATGATCGTGATCCTCGTCCTCGGCCTGTGCGTTGACAGCGCGTTCGGGGCCGCCGACCGCGCCATCCGCCGCCGCTGGGGGCTGACAGGGACGGGATAGCGCCGGCGTGTCGCGACCCGGCGAGCTTTGGCCGAGGGTGTATGTTTTCCCAGGCCGTTTGACCGCACGGGAAGCACTGGATGGACAACCTGACCATTGACGGGGGCAGCCTGCCGGAAACACCGGCACGTGCCAACCCGCCGGAACCCGATACGGACCAGGAACTTGACCGCGCGCTCGCCCGCGCCATCCGCCGCCTCATAGCGATTGTGCATGCACAAGAAGCGGATAACCTGGACTAACCGCCAACGACACGCGCTAGTGTTACGTGAGGGTGCAGGGCGCACGGCGGCATGGAGATCTTCGATGACTGAAGGCATACCCCGCGACATCGGCAAGGCACTCGCCGATATCGACATCACCAGGCCCAATGTCGCACGCGTGTACGACTACTTCGTCGGCGGGAAGGACAACTTCGCCGCCGACCGTGAGTTCGCGAACAAGGCCATGGATATCGCCCCCAAGGCGCCGCTCGCCGCCCAGGCCAACCGGATGTTCCTGCGCCGGGTGGTGAGCTACCTGGCCGGCGAGGCGGGCATCACCCAGTTTCTCGACATCGGCTCAGGGCTGCCCACCGCGGGCAACACGAGCGAGGTCGCGCACGAGATCAACCCCAACGCCCACGTCGTCTACGTCGACAACGACCCGGTCGTTTACACGCACAGCAAGGCGCTGCTCGCCGACTCCGTGACGGTCGACATCATCAACGCCGACATCCGCGATCCCGCCACCATCCTCACCGACCCCGCCGTCCTGCGCCTGCTCGACTTTGACCGGCCCATCGGCCTGCTGCTGCTCGCGGTCCTGCACCACATCGAGGATCACGAGGATCCGGCCTGGATCGTGGCCCGGCTCCGCGACGCCATGCCGTCGGGCAGTTATCTCGCGATCTCAAGCTTCCGCATGCCCGGCCCTGAGCTTCCGGAACTGCGCGCCAAGACGATCGAGGGCGAAAAGCTCCTCGCCCAGGGGCTCGGCAGCGGCCGCTGGCGGGAGGAAGAGGAGCTCCGCACCTGGTTCGGCGACTGGGAGCTGCTCCCGCCCGGGTTCGTGTCCCTGCTGGAATGGCGGCCGCCGACGCCTGAGCACATCGAGCGGGACGAGGTTTACCACAGCTTCTTCGGCGGGCTCGCGCGGAAGAAGTAAACCGCTGCCACAGAGTAAGCCGGGATCGTTCGGGATAATTGCCTTAATCCACCGCAACCTCGGCTTCGATCTCCACCGGGATGTCGAACGGGAGCGCCGCCACCCCGATCGCGGAGCGGGCGTGCGGGCCGGCCTCGGGACCCCACAGGTCGATGATGAGGTCGGAGAAGCCGTTGATGACCGCGGGCGTCCTGGAGAAGCCGGGCGCCGTGTTCACCATGCCGAACACCCGCAGCCAACCCGTCACCCGGTCCAGGTCGCCGAGGGCGCGCTGCAGGCTGGCCAGCATGGCGAGCGCGGTCGCGCGGGCGGCCGCGTAGGCCTGTTCTTCCGTGACGTCGGCGCCGACCTTGCCGAGCGTCGCGGTCAGCGAGCCGTCGGGCTGGAGGGGGCCGTGGCCGGAGGCGAAGGCGCGGCCGGGCCATAGCCGCACCCACGGGAACGGCAGCGCCACGCCCGACGGCGTCTGCATGGGCTGGGGGAGCTCGAGGCCGAGTTCGGCCAGGCGGCGTTCGATGCGCATGGTGTCATCTTGCCGCACACTGGGGAGATGCGCGGGTCGCTCCTGGTCGCCGGTACCACGTCGGATGCCGGCAAGTCGGTGCTGACCGCGGGCATTTGCCGGTGGCTCGCGCGCGCGGGCGTGCGGGTGGCTCCCTTCAAGGCGCAGAACATGTCCAACAACTCCATGGTCGCGCCCGACGGCGCCGAGATCGGGCGGGCGCAGTGGATGCAGGCCGCGGCGGCCGGCGTGCCCGCGGAGGCGGCGATGAACCCGGTCCTGCTCAAGCCCGGCAGCGACAAGCGCAGCCACCTGGTGGTCATGGGGCACCCGGCGGGCGAGGCCAGCGCCGCGGGGTACTGGGGGAGCGGCGAGGGACGGGCACGGCTGTTCGACACGGTGCTCGCGGCCTACGACGACCTGCGGGCCCGGTTCGATGTCGTGGTGTGCGAGGGCGCCGGGTCGCCGGCCGAGATCAACCTGCGGCGGAACGACATCGTGAACATGGGGCTGGCGCGGGCGCGGGGCCTGCCGGTGATCGTCGCCGGGGACATCGACCGCGGGGGCGTGTTCGCGGCGCTGTTCGGCACGCTGGCGCTGCTGTCCGCGGCGGATCAGGCGCTGGTCAGCGGCTTCGTGGTCAACAAGTTCCGCGGCGAACAAGCGCTGCTCGCACCGGCGCTGCGCCGGTTGCGCGAACTCACGGCCAGGCCGGTGCTCGGGGTGGTGCCCTGGCTGCCGGGGATCTGGCTCGACGCCGAGGACGCTGTGGTCGTCGAGCGTTCGCCGATGATTATCCCGAACGGCGGGTGTGCCCCCGTGGCAGCGCGCGATGTGCTGCGGGTCGGGGTCATCCGGCTGCCGCGCATCTCGAATTTCACCGACGTCGACGCGCTCGCGATCGAGCCCGGGGTCGCGGTGCGCTTCGTCGCTTCTGCGGCCGAGGTGGCCGAGGCCGACCTCGTGGTGGTGCCGGGGACGCGGGCCACGATCAGTGATCTCGGGTGGCTGCGCGAGCGCGGGCTTGACGCCGCGCTGGCGCGCCGGGCGGCGGCGGGGCGTCCCGTGCTCGGCATTTGCGGCGGCTACCAGATTCTCGGCGGGCTTATTCACGACGGGGTGGAGAGCACGTCGCCGGTCGCCTCCGGGCTTGGCCTGCTGCCGGTGACGACGCGGTTCGCGGCGGACAAGGTGCTCGGACGGCCGTGCGGGTACGCGGGCCAGCTGCCGGTAGCCGGGTATGAGATCCACCACGGCGAGGTGCGCGTGACCGGGGGATCGCCGTGGTTCACCAGCGCGCCAGGCGGGGGCGACGCCCTCGACGGCTGCCGGCTAGGCTCGGTCGACGGCACGCTGTGGCATGGCGTGCTGGAGAACGACGCGTTCCGGCAGGCCTACCTGTCAGAGGTCGCGCTGGCGGCGGGACTCGACTGGAAGCCGGTGCCAGGCACGTCGTTCGAGGCGGCGCGGCAGGCGCAGTTCGACCTGCTGGCGGACGCCGTGGAGCGGCACCTGGACACCGGCGCGCTGCTGCGGCTCATCGGGGAGGGGCCGACGCCGGGCATGCCCGCGGTGCGACCGGCCCTCGGGCCGGCGTGACGCCCGTGCCGTCCTCCCCGCTGGTGCTCCGCCCTCCGCTCCTTCTTCTTGCTGTTACCGGCTACCAGAGCCGGGCGGTCGCCCGCCGAGCGCCTTCGGCCAGGGCCTCGAACTTCGCCCAGACGATCTTGGGCTGGATCTCGGGGATGTAGGTGGCCTGCGAGGAGAAGCCACAGTCGGCGCTGGCGACGACGTTCTCCCTGCCGACGACCTCGGCGAACCTGACGATGCGGTCGGCGATCGTGTCGGGGTGCTCGACTATGCTCGTGGCGTGGCTGATCACTCCGGGCAGCAGCACCGTGTCCGGCGGGAGCTTGACGGTTTCGAAGACGTGGTAGCTGTGCTCGTGCCGCGGGTTGGCGGCCTCGAAGGAGAAGGCGCCCGCGTCGATCTGCAGCAGCGTGTCGATCAGGTCCGACAGCGGCGCGTCGTGCACGCGCGGGCCCTCGTTGATGCCGTAGCAGGTGTGCAGCCGGACCCGGTCCCGCGGAATGCCCGCCAGGCCGCGGTTGATCGCGTCGACGTACAGCTGCACGGTCTCGAGCTTCTCCGCATGGGAGGCCGGCAGGTAGCTGAACTCCTCGGTGAGAAAGGGCTCGTCGATCTGCAGCGTGAACCCGGCGTCGACGATCGCCCGGTACTCGACGTGCAGCGCGTCGGCGACCGCGTCCAGGTACTCCTCTTCATCCCGGTAGTAGTGATTGTCGCCAACGCCACTCGGCGCCACGGCGCAGACGAACACCTCGTCAGGGCCGGCGTCGCCAACCGCGGCGCGCAGCGCCGCCAGGTCGCCCGCGATCTGTTCCTGCCCGATGTAGGAGACGGGGCCGGTGCAGTCGAGGGAAGGGGCGGGAACGGCCATTCCGCCGGTCATCGCGCGCTTGAAGTACGCCTCGTAATACTCGGGGAACGCGTCGATCTCCGGCCGGAACTTGTCCTGGGTGGTGCGCCCCGCGCCCGGGGTGTACCCGCTCAGCCGCTGCCCGATGTAGGAGAAGAATCCCGCCTTGCCCTGCTCTCCGTCGCTGATCACGTCAAGCCCGGCCGCGCGCTGCCTCGCGACCGCGTCCGCGACCGCCTGGCGGTGCACGGTATCGAATTTCTCCTGGTCGACCAGTTCGCCCGCGGCGGACGCCCGCATCAGGTCCAGCAGCGCCACAGGCCGGGCCAGGCTGCCGACGTGCGTGGTGTAGATACGGTCAACGCTGCGCTGCATGGCAGCCTCCGTTCGGTGCGGCGGGGCCAGATCGCCAGGAGTGGCGCTGCGGTCAATTGTGACTGCGCTGATCACTCGCCGGAAGTCGTCCCAGCTAGTTCGCTCACGATACCCAGGTGGCCGAGGTGCCGGGCGTACTCCCGCACCAGGTGACCGGACCGCACCATCACCGCCGCCGGCCCGCTCCCCGTCGGCGACAGCGGCCTGACCCCCGGCATCTCTCATCCGCCGGGCACCGGCCTGTCCTCGGTGTCGGTGACCTCGCCCTCCAACGCCTGGGCCCGACGTCCTTACCTCACATCTGCCCATCCGCTTGCCAGCGACCCCCGGCCGACCGCCCTGCACTGGAACGGCGGCGCATGGCGGCGGGTGCCGCTGCGGGCCAAGTCAGGGCTCTCGCTCTCATCGGTTCAACGGATGGCTATGCATTTCGGTGGTTACCTCATAGCCTTGCTCGATGAGATACTGCGATAGCCCCTTTTCGATGATGGTCCGCACCAGGATATTCGCATGCACTTTCTTCGGCCCCAGCGGGATCAGCAGAAGGAACTTCGCCTGCGTGGTCCTAGATCTCCGGATCATGGTGGTGAGGACGCTGCCGCGACCGTTGGGTGAGATTTGCACATCGAATGTGCCGGCCAGAGCCGTCTCCAGGCGGTAGCTGTACCTGCCAAGCTCCTGAATCTGTCCAATACGAGCGCGCATGGAGTTAGCGGTCCACACCTTACCAAGCAGCACGGCCACCGTATCGGGATCGGCGGATGTAGAAAGAGTATAGTCATTAACGATTACGGTGCCCATGGTGCTCCTCTGGCCGCATGCTCGGCGGAAGTTCGGCAGGCTTCTTGGTCTTGATAATGAGAGCCGCTATGCCCATTGCTACGACTATGGCGATGACCGCGACAATGGCGAACACTATCTCCTTGTGCGCGAGCTGGCCCAGCATAGCTGCCTCCTGATTGGATGATCATTGGAGAATGCCGGACGTCCCGCCCCCAGGCCGACAAGACACGGCTTCACCGCTGGAGATAGGACGCCCGAACAGCGCACAGGGTTGACAATCCCGGCGAGCGCCCGTCCGGCCACCTGATCGGAAAGCGGCACGGTGCCGGCAAACAGGGGGCCGCCTCGCTGATCGCACACCGCGTACCAGCCGACCGGCCGGCTGCGGCACGACCGCGCAACCGCCCGCATCTCCAGTCATCTACGTTGCCTTCGGACTCTCATCGGTGCGCGGCAATTCTGCGTTATCCGCAGCTATCTCGCCACCGCATAGCTCTCTCCCATTCATGCTGGTTTGCCGACAGAGCGTTACCAGGTAACGCGCTCCATCGGAGGAGGCGCGCATCGGAGCGGGTGAGGTTATTGGGCGCATGTCTCAATTCGGTCTCTAACTAAAGAGTTACATCGGCCTTACCTGACGCCTGAGTATCCGCCCTCACAACACTCTCATTTCGGCACGGGTGCAACGTCCTCTATTCGGCGGAAGAGGGCGTCTCGGTCCGTCTCGGTCCGTCTCGGTCGGCTCTGGCGGTGACCGCTCCGGCGCCGGCGAATGCGCGCGTATCCGTCGGCCGCGTACGCCGCGTTCGGCTCGTTACAGCAGCCCATCCGGTTGATGGCCGGGTTTGCTCGTCCCCTGGCTCCGCGGTCGGCCCTGCGTGAGTGGGAAGCATGGCGGTTCGCCTCACTCACCCGGGCCGGCGTGCCTTACCTGGGGGATTGGCCCGCCGTGGGTCCGTGGTCGCCAGCCCGGGTTACAGGTCCAGGACCATCCCGTCGTAAGCGGCGGGCACGTCGGCGTTGGCGAGCCTGGTGAGCATGCCAGGCGACATATGAGTGAGCACGATCCGCTGGGCGGTGATCTGTCCGAGGTGCGCGCACAGCGTCTGGTAGTCCAGGTGGTAGCGGACGGGCCGGTCGAAGGTGTAGGCCTCCACGGCGAACAGGTCCGCCCCGTCCGCTGCCTCGGCCAGCGCCGCGGTCCACTGCGTGTCCCCGGAGTAGGCGAAGCTCACGCCGTCCAGGTCGACCCGCAGTGCCAGCGGCGGCGCGCCGCAGGGGTGCTCGACCTGCCATCCGCGCACCGTCGCCGCGCCCAGGGCGGCCGGCTGCCCGTCGGTAGCCAGTTCGGTTACCTGTACCGGGAACCGCCGCCGCGCCTGGCTGGAGCCGGGGAACAGTGTCTCCATCGTTTCGGCCAGCCGCGCCCGGATGCCCGGCGGGCCGGCCACCTGCAGCGGCGCGGTCCGGCGGGAGAACTGGCCGTCGAGGATCAAGAAGGGCAGTCCGCCGAAATGATCCCCGTGCAGGTGAGTCACCGCGACCGCGCCGACCGCGTTCGGGTCAAGCCCCTGGGCCTTGAGCGCCACCAGGCTGGTAGCCCCGCAATCAACTAGCAGAACCTGCTCCTGGCCAGACAAGTGGATGCACGTCTGCCACCGCCCGCCACTGCCGAACGCGTCACCGCTGCCAGCGAACCGAACCCTCATGGCGGCATCCTCACCCACCCGGCGCCGCGCGGGACAACTGCCCCCCACGATCAGCGACCACAGCCAGAGCGAACCCGAGTTGCACGCTTGAACCGGTCCATGGCGAGTCGGCGCTCTGCTCGCCGCAGCGCGGCCGTGGCCATAGGAAATTTACCGCCGCGCAGTCTGAACCGTTCCGCGCTCGCGGCCGTGGTTAAGGGCATCATGATCCACGCAGATCGACTGGTGCCGGGGATCAATTTGGATGGTCATGTTGTTTGCCGGGGCGGGAAAGAACGCGCCGCTCGCTAAAGACAATCCATGGGACTCCACGGAATCTCGTCCAGCCCGCGTAGGGCGCGCTGGCTATTGACCAATGTTACGGGGGGCTGACATGAATAAGGGGATCATCGTTGCCGCTATCGGAATGACCGTGCTGGCGACGGTAGCAGGAATCAGCGGATGCGGCGGCAGCATTTCAGCATCGGCACCGAAGCCAGCACCGCCTGCTACGACACACGGGGCTGCGCCAGCATCACCGAAGCCTACGGCAGGCGACGGTAACCAGGCCCAGGCGGCGACAGCGGCTCAGCTTGCCGACCAGAGCCAGACCCCAGGCGGCATGGCCTCTAACGGCGTGCTCACCTGCCAGAGCACAACTGACCACGGCAACCTGCAGGCTAATGGGCAGCCTCCGCTTACCACGGCGCAGGTCATCGCCGCGCTCAAGGCGGTGGGCACGCTCAGCGCCGTCAACCCGCCGAGCATCACCGCGGAGAACACGCTCTCTACTGCCGAGCAAGACCTGGTCAACTACAACGGCGGAACGCGGGTCTCCAATGACGCGATGGTATTCGCCTGGAATGCCGTCAATTACATGGGAGTCGCCGGCAATGGCGTGAACCCGGCACTGGCCGACCCCGTTAACACATCTATCGCAGCCCTGATAGCTGACTGCTCATGAGACGGCTCACACTGATCGCCTGCCTGGCCCTCACGGGACTGCTGGCCGCGTGCGGCACCAGCAGCAGCACGCATCACATGGCCTATCTGGTCCCTGGCCAGGTCTACCACGGCATCAGGCTGCCCGAGGACTTGCCAACGAACATCCCCGCCAAGGGATCGCTGCCAACCGCAACAGGCCGTCATCCGTTCTCGGGAGTCAGCAGTTCAAAGTTCGCTGGCTGGCTCAGTACCTACGGCGGCTGTGACTGCGCTGATGAGATCGCTGCCGAGTTCACTGTGCCGACCTTCACCTGCTCCAACCCAAACCAGATCGCAGGCATATGGGTTGGCATTGGAGGATACGGCGCTATGGGCGCTCCCATTCCGCCTGACCCTTTCCCGGCGGACAATCTGCTGACCCAGGACGGTATTGCGTTCGGCTGCAATGGCAGGAAAGCCCTCGCGTCCCGTTTCCCGAGCAGCCCTACCTACGCAATGTTTGAGGAAGAGATAGGGGTATCGCCTGGCAACAATAACCCTCCTGCTTATGAGCTGCCACAGTTTGCCTTCCAGGTTTTCCCTGGCGACAAGATTTACTCGGCTGTATTCCTGCCACCGAGCGGCACGGTCGACTACTTGGTCGCTGACCTGACCACGGGCCAGGAGCTGGCGAACGAAGCCAATCCAATAACCAGCACTGGTCCGTCAGGTGGGCAGTTTGACCAGTCAGGCACATGGATAGCCCTCGAAGATGCCTCGTCTCCTGCGTCGGCTGGCATGCCATACATCAAAGACGTATCGTTCACCAGAATCTCTGGCCTGGCCACCATCGCCAAGCTCCCTGGCCTGAACACCGGTGCTAGCAACGCCGGCGCGCAGTCTCTCAGCAGGCAGTGGACACTCACCATGGCTCGTTTCGAGAACCGTGTCGTACCGACGAGCCTGCAAAACCCCAAGAGCGACAACGCCAGTTTCAGCCTGGTCAACAGCGACGGGCCACCGCCGGTTCCCAAGTCGAACAACTCTACCTCGACGGCGTTCAGCGCCGCGCGGGCCCAGTGGGAGCTGACGGTTAAGGTTCCCGCCGCGTTTGTGGACCAGCGCCAAATGGCGGCAGCCAACGACCTGAAGTCAGCCAACAATCCTCGGTGGACGACGGCCATCCGGGAGCTGACCCAGCTCGCCTTCCTGCCGGTTACGAGCGACACAGCGGAGCAGATGGCCCAGGCCGAGGCAGACACCAGCGCTTTGGACACGTTCTTTGACACCCCTGGTCTGCAGCCAAACGGCTAGCGGTGACTGACGCCCAAATGCTGCACGGCCGTGCTGCACGGTCGGCCCGGAAAGGCCACCCGCGGTTGACTGCTCTGGTCTACCGTCGTGACATGCCCGGCAGGAAGCGGCCGACCGCTGAGGACGCCATGACCGCCCGTCGTATGCTGCTCGACGGGCTCGCCAGCGACACTGACATCATCGAGGTGCTTGGCGGGCTTGCGGCCCTGCACCCGCGCAACGACACTTTCCCCGGCGAGGTGTTCCTCCGGCTCGCAGCGGACGCGCTGGACTGGTGCGGGGCCAGCCGGGCTGACCCGCTGCCTCTGGAGGGACTGCGCGAGCGCTTCCTGACCGAGACCGCCTTCCGCGGACGGCAAAACGCGAAGCTCCAGTACGCGCTGCTGGCCGCGGCAGCCCTGCACGGCGGCGCCGAACCGGATCTGCTCGATGAAGTCGCCCGGTGGCAGACCGACGACTTCTGGCAGTACGCCCTGTTCGCGGCGGTCGCCTATATCCGCGCCGCCGCCAGCCGGGCGGGCATCCCGGTGCGCCAGGCATGCCAGGACCTAGCCCGGCACCCCGGCCGGGCGGCACCATGATCGTCACTTCGGGACACAGCCGAAGCGATCACCTGACGATGCGGCAGAGCCAACTTCGGCGAGCGGCATCAGTGATGA
>JASHPP010000267.1 GCA_030038035.1 Trebonia sp. | reverse complement strand
CGTGCCCGGACGAGCCTGGACCGGCATGCGACCTACATCGTCGCCACATACGTCGCCGGAGCAGCGAGGTAACCCCCGCAAGGCGTGGTCCCGGAAGGCAGCCTGACCACCATCGGTGGCCAGGCTGCCGCAACCCTGAGCTCAGCCGAGATATCGCCGGAAGCGACCACCGACAGCGATCATGAACCGCCGTTCTGAATCACTGCGGGCAATCAATTGCGAACCTGCAGAGGAGACCAGAACAAGGTGATCTGTGCGCTTGTCTCGCTCGGAAGGTCCGAGGTGCGTGCACCCGCTGTAGGGCAGCCAACTCGACCAGGCCGTAAGGTGCACATGGGCCGAAGCTGTGCTCGTGGCAGTGCAGCGTATAGTGCAGTATAGTTAGATGCATAAAGTGCAGCATAACCGGGAAGCGGTGTACGATGGCTACCAGGCTCAACCAGCCAGCCAGGGCCCGCAAGAGCCTGCCGCTCACTGAGCGCGATCTTGCCGACCTGGAACGTCTTCGGGGGCACACCCCTGAGCGTGATGCGCTCGCTGACCTGGCCGGCGTCGTCGTGGCAGAGGGAGTCACTGAGGCTGCACTCTTGCACATGATCTTCACCGCAGGACTGCGTGCCATCCAGGAGAAGGCCGAAGAACTCGCGTACGCCAGCGCAGCTGCCGACAGGCTTGCCAGCGGCGAGGCGAATGAGATCCGCCGGATCGCACGACGCAGGCGACCCTCCTGGGCTGACGACGACTAACGGCTTTCCGCCATGACAGACATGCTGCGCGGGCGCATCTACCGTGCTCATCTGGCCCACATCGGCGAAGACAAGTTTTTCCTGGTTGTGTCGAACAACCGGCGCAACCGGGCGTTCGGGCAAGTACTCGCAGCCCGGCTGACTACCACACCGCCAAAGGCCGAGCGTCCCGCAATGGTGCCCCTGGGGCCAGGGGAAGTCATGACCGGCTGGGTTTCCTGTGACGATATCGAGACGATCTACGACGACGAAGTACGGGCGGATGCCGGCGCCATCACGGCACCCGCTATGCGCCGCATCGAGGCTGGCCTGCGAGCTGCCCTCGGCATGGCCGAGTGACGGTCCCGCGTCGTACTGCGATCCTGATCCTTGTTGCCGTAGAGCCTTTGCCATCGCCTTGACTGTGCTCGCGCAGTTAGCCGCACTAACGAATCGGTTGATATGTACGTGATCTGTCACATGACTCTCGCGAAAGCCCGACGCGCCGATTCGGCGTATACGGGTGATCGAAGATCACCCAAGCCCTCTGGGCGTATAACGCAAGATATACGGGTGATCATCGCTAGAATTTTCGATCCGATATGCGGAGATGATCACCCGTATATCAGCCGGTATGGAGCGCCGCCATGTCGAGCGTGTGAGCGGCATCTTTCACCCATGGTGATCTGGCGTACCCGGGGGACGCGGCTTACGCTGCGGTCCTCGTTCCATTGCTGGGGCCTGGCGGCTGGCCCTCGGCTCCTGGGCCTCAGCCGTTCCCGGAGGTACCCGATGACCGCCACGACCCCCTCCACCGCCCTCCTCACCGTCCAGCCAGTGTTCACCGAGTCCGAGCGGCTCGCGCTCGCCGGGTTCCTGGCCGGGTTCCGCGGCCTTACCCGCGAGGCCTACACGTTGGACCTGCGGCAGTTCACCGCTTGGTGCAGGCTCCGCTCGCTGCCGCTGTTCTCGGTCCGCCGGGCCGACATCGAGACTTTCGCCCGCGACCTGGAGGCCAAAGGCCGGGCCCGCGCCACCGTGACCCGGCGGCTGTGCACTATCGCCGGCTTCTACAAGTACGCGGTTGAAGAAGAACTCCTCGAGCATTCCCCGGCTGCGCACGTCCGCCGACCCCGGCTTGATTACGAGTCGCACGCCACCGGTCTGGATCGCAACGAGCTCGGCGCGATCCTGGTTGCGGCCGGGCTCGGCCCGCCCGCCGAGCATGCACTCATCTCCCTGCTCGCCCTCAACGGGCTGCGGGTCTCCGAGGCCACCGGCGCCGACATCGAGCAGCTAGGCCTGGAACGCGGGCACCGCACCCTGGTCATCACCCGCAAGGGCGGCAAGGTCGTCACCATCCCGCTCGCGCCCCGCACCGCCCGCGCGATCGGCCTGGCCACCGGAGAACGCACCGAAGGGCCGGTGTTCCTCGCCGCCGACGGGCGGCGGGGGACCGGCGCGCCGCCCGGATCGTTGCCCGGGTTACTCGCCGCGCCGGGATCAGCAAGCATGTCAGCCCCACAGGCTCAGACACGCGTTCATCACCGCCGCGCTCGACGCCGGGGTGCCGCTGCGGGACGTGCAGGAAGGCGCCTCGCACGCCGACCCGCGCACCACGATGAGGTATGACCGGGCGCGCACCAGCTTGGACCGGCACGCCACCTACATCGTCGCCGCGTTCATCGCCGGAGCAGCACGATAACGCCAGCCTCCGGATCGGCCCGGCCATGTCAGACGGCAAGGCCGATCCGGATCGGTCTCGGGCAGGGCCAGGGGAAGAACAGGGCGGAGCCAGAAGCTGCGACAGATAGTAATCAAACGTAGATTTGACTACCAGCTTATCGTCGCACAAAATTAGAAACAGGAGACGAGGGCAGAGGGCCGGCATGAGCAGCACAGACCGTGGCGAGCACCAGCGGCGCAGAATCATCGAATCCGTCACGGACTTCGCGCGACGTAACGGCTATAGCACCAGTGTTCGCGAGATCGCCAAGGACGTTGGGCTGGCGCCGACAACCGTCCACTACCACGTCGAGTCGCTCGTGAAAGCCGACAGGCTCCGCCGCGTGCCAGGACAGCCACGAACCATCCTGCCACCCGCACGCCTCGAACTCTGGCAGGAGCCACCCGATATGGCCGAGGTGGAGCTGCACTGGCAGGTCGCGGCGAGCATCGGCCGCGAAGCGATCCTGCTCGACGACGAGGACCGCAAGAGACTGCCGATTCCCAGATGGCTGGTCGGCCACGGGGACCTGCTCATGGTCCAGGTGTTCGGCACATCGATGATTGACGCCGCCATAGCACCTGGCGACCTGGCGGTCATCCGCAAACAGCAAGACGCCGAGAACGGTGAGATCGTCGCCGCGCGACTCCCCGGACATGCCGCGATGGACGCCACGATCAAAGAGTTCAAGCGCGACCAGACCGGGCACGCCTGGCTGATCCCCCGTAATCCTGCCGACCAGCAGCCGATCCCCGCTGACGACGCCGAAATCCTCGGCAAGGTCGTCACTGTAATGCGCATGCTCCGGTAACTGACCGCTAGTGCGACGAGGGCTTCTCGGCCTCGTACCGGCACTGCCGCGCCTGGCGGCGTGCCACCCTGCGCCCGCGCAACTCTCCGTCACGGCATGCGGTGAGTTTGACGGACCCGAGCCGCCGACCTGCTCGTTTGCCTGCTTATCCCGCTCGCAGATTGAGATGCGCGAGAAGAGTTGTTATGTCGCGATCCTACGCGGGTGATTCTGCTGGTGTTCGGCACCAAGCTCTCGCACGCGCCGGTAGCCGCCGTCGGAGAACGTTGTGCGCCAGGGCTTGCGCATGCCAGTGATCGCTGCGATTGCGGGCCGCTGAAGCCCGCGTCTGGCCAGTTCCTCATTGGTA
>JASHPP010000025.1 GCA_030038035.1 Trebonia sp. | reverse complement strand
TGCCAGCGACAGCTCGTACCACTGCGCTCGCCAGCCCCGGCTGCCCGCCGGCGCGACGGCACCCTGGTACGCGCGGATGGCGCAGACGACGGCGAGCGGCACCGCGGCGATGACAGCGACGAGTTCGTCCGCCACCAGGGCCCAGGACAGCACGAGCCAGACGAGCACCGGGACGTACGGCCGGCGCCCCGCCAGGTCGATGAGCAGCAGGACGGCCAGCACCGGAACGGCGGTCCCGAAGTGGTCCGGCGACAGCAGCAAGGTCCCGGTTCCGCTGCCGAGCTGCGGGGCCAGCATGATCCCGGCGGCGAGCAGGGCGCGGACCGCCCCGGCCCGGCCGCTGGCGGTGCTCTTGGCCAGGAAAGCGGCGAGCAGCACGAGCAGCGTGTAGGTCATCGCCCCGCCGACGTGCATGACGTCGGCGGACAGCCCGCGGACGGACTCGATCAGCATGTACTGCGGCAGCTCCGTCGTGTAGAACGACACGTCGGACACCCACCAGCCGCGCAGCAGCGGGTTGCCGTGCAGCATGTCCCACGCCTGGAGCGCGATCGAGGCGCCGTCCGAGCCGACCGAGATCGTGCGCGACTGCAGCAGGTAGCACGTGAACAGCGCGACGGCCGCGACCGCGGTGCCGACTGCCCACAAGACCGCGCCGCGGACGCGGTCCCGGCCGCCGGACGGACCCGCCGCATGGCGGCTGCGGGACCTCGCCTCGCCCGTCGTCGAGGTGCCGCTCAACTCGATCGATCCGGCTCGGCCTGTTGGCGCGGACCAGCCGGTCCTGCTGCTGCCACCGCCTTGCTGATCCCGGGGAACACGCGACCGCCCAGCTTGGTCAGCAGGTTGTAGTTGTAGACCATGATCACGTACGGCCCTACCTGGTACTGGTGGGCCGGGCGGCCGAAGACCTTGCGCACGCTGGCGATGGGCAGCCCGCCCGGCGGCGCGCTGGGGTCGGTGGCGGCGATGACGAAGTTGGCCCGCCGCTGACTTGGCTCATACCAGGTGACCGACGCCTCCCAGTGCCGCGCGGCGGAGGCCTGGTAGACGACCGGCGCGACGAGCACCTTGCCGCCGCTGGCCACCGTGATGTTGTTCGACTCCCAGTAGTAGGCCAGGCCCTCGGTGTACTTGTGGCCGGTCAGCCAGTTCACCAGCGCCTGGTCCGGCACCGGCAGGGGCGCCCAGGTGGCCGCCCAGCACAGCGCCGCGAGGCTGCAGGCGAGCCACGCCCCGAGCAGCGGCACAAGCACGCGGCCGGGGTGCCAGCGGGCCGGGACCAGGCCGGGCAGCATCCGGCCGGCGAGCACCGCGCCGAACGGCAGCAGGATGGCGACCTCGTGGGCGTGGCTGAGCGAGGGCAGCTCGGTGCCGAGGATGCCCCAGGCGAGGACGGCGAGCGTGCCCGCGAGCAGGATCTGCGACACCCGGTCGATGCGCGTGCCGAAGAAGGTCGCGATCGCCACGGCCAGCCCGCATGCCGCCAGCGCCAGCCCGATCAGGTGCAGGTGCGCGATCAGCGCGAGCTGGTGATCGGAGACGTTGGCGCCGAACAGCATCATGATCGTCTGGCCCATCACCCGGGCGTTCGAGGGAACCTGCGAGCTCGGGGAGAGCAGCTGCTGCGGCAGCGGGTGCAGCGCGTAGCCGCCGAGGTCGCGCAGCACCCGCTCGGCGAGCTTGGCCAGCTCCGCGGAAAACCCGGCGGCCAGCAGGAGCAGGGCGTCGTAGCGGAATTCGGCGAGCGGCCGGCGCCGCAGCGCAAGCACGAGCAGCCGGACCAGCGCGACAGCGGCGACAGGAACGGTCGCCGCGACCAGGGTGAGCTGGTCGCCCACCTGAATCCCGGCGAGCAGCACGCACACCGCCACCGGGACGTACCAGCGCTCAGGCGCCCGGTCCATGAGCAGCAGCACCACGAGGATGGGCACCGCGGTGCCGGCGTGGTCCGGGTTCTCGAGGAACACCGCCGTGCCGCCGATGATCCCGGGCGCGAGCATGATCCCGCCGGCCACCAGCGCCCGGACGACGCCCGCCCGGCCCTTGACCCGCCCCCGCGCCAGCAGCGCGGCGAGCAGCACGGTCAGCGTGTAGGTGAGCGCGCCGCAGATGTGCACCACGTCGGGCGTCAGCCCGCGGAACACCTCCACCAGCACGTACTCGGGAAGCTCCGTGGTGTAAAAGGAGACGTCGGCGGTCCACCAGCCGCGCAGCAGCAGGTTCCCGTGCAGCATCACGTTGGCCTGCAAGACGATCGAGGCGCCGTCGGCGTTGAACGGCGCGATCCGCGACTGGCGCAGGTACAAGGTGAACAGGCCGAGGCCGGCGAGCAGCAGGCCGCCGGCCCACGCGAGCCGCAGCTGCCAGATCGCGGCCCGGCGTGACCCGTGCGCCCCCGGGGCCCCGCCCGTCTGCGCCTGGGACGGGGGGTCGCCGGCTTGCGCCGGGCCCCCGGCCTGGGCAATGCCGTTACCCGCGTCAGCGGCGCGCTCCCGGCCAGCGGGCTGGCGGTCACTGTTTATCCGATGCAACCGAGCACCATCCAGTAAGCGCAGTCGTTACCCCATGATCGGGGACTTATAGTAGTGCCGCACCGCGCCCGGCGGCGAAACGGGGATCCCCGCCGTCCGCTACACCTGCGAGCCATAAGGTTCATCACATGTCAGTCAACGTGCCACCCGCGCCGGCAGGCGGCCGCCGCGCGGCAGCCGGCATCAACTTCCAGCGGCTGTATGAGTACCGGTTCCGTGATGTCGACCAGGCCGCCAGGGAGACGGTGTGGCGGGAGATCGCCCACTACGTCCACGGCCGGATGGGCTCCCCGGTCCGTGTCCTGGATCCGGCGGCTGGGCGAGGCGAGTTCATCGCCGCGGTGCCCGCCGCCGAGCGCTGGGGAGTCGACCTGGTCAGCCACGGCGACGCCGAGCTCGCCGGGGTCAAGATGATCATCGCCGACATCATGGACGCCGATCTGCCCGACGACTACTTCGACGGCGTGTTCCTGTCTAACTTCCTGGAGCACCTGGCGGACCAGAACGCGGTCGCCGACGTGCTGGCCAGGCTGTCGCGGGCCATGCGGCCCGGCGGCCGGATCGCGATCATGGGCCCGAACTTCAAGTACTGCGCCGGCGAGTACTTCGACTGCGCCGACCACACGGTGATCCTGTCGCACATCGCGGTCGCCGAGCACTTGTACGCCGCGGGGTTCGACGTGGCCGCGGTATACCCGAAGTTCCTGCCGTACTCGTTCCGCGGCCTGCTCCCCCCGTCGGCCCGGCTGACCCGGCTGTACCTGCACACCCCGCCGCTGTGGAAGGTGCTCGGCAAGCAGTTCCTCGTCATCGGCCGCAAGCCGGCCACGCCCGCCTAACCGGACGGGCCGCCGCGCGCGGGCGCCGGCGCTGGCCCCGGTGCCGGGGAGTTGAGGTGCGGGCCGTGTGGGTCATGGACTGTCGGCGGCGTGTGCTGTTTTGGTCCTGGCAGGGGCTGGGTGCTGTGGTTGCTGGTGCGGGGCTTGCCGGGCGGGTGCCTGCTCCGCCGGCTGGGGGGTGATCTGGCCTGGCGGGGCCGGCGCGGGGCGGGGTGTGCCGCGGCGCGAGGTAGGTTCTCGTGCTCCCGGCACTCACGGTGAGGAAAGGCCGGCGTCCCGGCGGGGCGGGCTTGGTGGCCGGGCAGGGTGCCGGCGGGCCGGGGGCTGTGGCCGTGCCTGGTGCCGTCGGCCGCTGCCCCGGCCTGCCTGGCTGGGCCGGTTGCGCCAGCGGCCCGGCCGGATCGGGCCGGCTGCGCCAGCGGCCCGGTTGCCTTCACTGCCGGCGGTGGGGCTGGCCGCAGTGCCGGGGAGTTGGGGGCCCGTCAGCGGTTGCCGCGGATTTCCGCTGGCGTGCCGCGGGCTGGCTCATACCGCGACCACCGTTACCGTACCCGCCGAACCCGCAACTCCGGCAAACCGCCCGACCACGCGCCGGAACGCCTAACTCCCCGGCATTGGGACTAGTCCACCCGGCTCTGGTTCGGCGGGGGCACCTGGAGCAGCAGGTTCTTGTTCCAGATCATGATGAGGTAGGACCCGTACCGGTACTCACGGGCCGGCTTGCCGAAGGTATGACGCACGATGACATCGTTGAACGCGTAGGCGGTCGGCGGGCCGGACGTGGCGACGACGAAGTTCGCGTAGGACACCGCCGGGTCATACCACGACGGCTTCGTCACCCATGGATACGCCAGCCGCGCGCCGTCCTGCACGGCGGCCACCCGCACCCGCCCGTCGCTGGCCAGCGTGGTGCTGTTCGCCGCCCAGTACCTGCCCAGCCCGTAGGTCAGGTGATGGGCCAGCAGGAAGTCGGCCAGGCCCTGGGTCTCGGCCGGGCTGGCGGGCTGCGCCGCGCTGTACCCGAGGGCCGCCAGGTAGCCGGCGAGCGCGAGGCCGAGCAGCGGCGCCAGCGTGATCCGCGGCAGCCTGCGGCGCGCCAGCCAGGGGCCGAGCGTCCGGCCGGCCAGCACGGCGCCGAACGGCAGGACGGCGGCGATCTGATGCGCTCCCGAGACCGGGGTCATCTTGGTTCCCAGGGTGCCCGCGCCGAGCACGACAAGCGTGCCGACGGTCAGGACCTGGGTCACCCGGTCGGCACGGCGCAAGAGCCCGGCGATGCCCGCGAGCAGCCCGGCGACTGCGAGCGCGAGCCCGGCGAAGTGCAGGTACGCGATCACGGTCCGCACGCCGGCCGGCTGCTCGTAGAAGTCGGCGCCGAACAGGATCAGCACGTTCTCCCCGCTCGCCTTGATCAGGTGGCCCCAGTCCGCGTACGGCTGGAGCTTGCCGACGTTCGTCAGCGACTGCATGCTGTAGCCGCCGGCCGCCTTGATGGCCGCCACCACCAGCCGTGCCAGTTCCGCCGAGACGACGGCCGCGACCCCGAGGGCGCCGTCGTACCAGCCCGGGCGGCGGCGGCGCAGCAGGGGCAGGGCGGCCCGCAGCAGGCAGACCGCCGCGACCGGCAGGGCGGCCGCGTAGGTCGCGATCGGGTCGTCGACCTGCGCCCAGGTCAGCAGCACGCACGCCGCCGCCGGCACCCACCAGCGCTCCCGCGCGCGGTCGACGAGCAGCAGCGTGAGCAGGATCGGCACCCCGACCCCGACGTGGTCTGGCGACAGCATCAGGATGCGGGTCCCCGGGCTGATCGCCGGCGCCACCAGCACGCCGCCGCCGAGCAGCGCGCGCGTGATGCCCTCGGCGCCGCGTGCGGTTCCCCTGGCAAGCAGCGCGGCGGTCAGCACGAGCAGCGTGTAGATCAGCGCGGCGGAGATGTGCACCACGTCCGGGTTCAGCCCGTTGATGGCTTCGACCACGGCGTTGACCGGAACCTCGAACGAGTAGAACGTCACGTCCGCCAGCCACCAGCCCGACAGCAGCAGGTTGCCGTGCAGCATCTGCCAGGCCTGCAGTGCCGTGCCCGCGCCGTCGGAGTTCACCGCCGTGGACTGCGACTGCCGCAGGTAGCACCAGAACAGCACGACCGCCGCTGCCGCCAGCCCGGCTGCCCACGCCAGGTACGGCCTGGCCGCCCGCCAGCGGTGCGACCATCTCGCCTGGGCCGCTGGCCGGACACCGTCGGCCGCGGGCGCTGCTACCTGTCCGCGCACGCTTTTCAGCACGCCTAAAGGGTAGTGGCAGTCCCCTGGTCCTGATTGACCCGTCCCGCCGCTAGCGGGCTTCAGTCGTACAGCGCAAGCGCCGCCGCGGCGTCCGCCCTTATCGTCTCGGCCAGCGCCGGTGGCGACACGACCCGGGCGTCCTCCCCCAGCCGCAGCGCCAGCCGCCGCACCCACCTGGTGTCCGGCGTGCGCAGCACCACGCGCAGCCTGCCTTCTTCGGCTTCTTCCACCGACTCGCACGGGTAGTACTCGGCCACCCAGCGCGCGGGCGCGGACAGCTCGAGCTCCACCCGCTCGTCGGACTCCGACGGCCGGAACAGGCCGTGGTCGACGTCGACGTGCTCGGCCTCGTCAGGCACCTGCGCGGGCACGTCGAGCACCGCCATGTCGAGCACGCGGTCGAGCCGGAACAGCCGCACCCCTTCGGCGCGCCGGCACCAGCCCTCCAGGTAGGTGTGCCCTTCCACGACGAGCAGGCGCATCGGGTCCACGTCCCGCTCGGTCGCCTCATCCCGTCCGGGCACGTAATAGCGCAGGTGCACCCGCCGGCCATCGGCCAGAGCGGCGCGGACCTGGGCAGCCACCCCGTGTCCGTTCGGAGGATCGATCTGGATGCTGACCTGCGCGCTGGCGACGGCGGCGGCCCCGGCGGCGGCCTCGATCTTCGCGATCACCCGGGCGACCGCGGACCCGTCCCCTGGCACCTCGGCCAGCATGCGCAGCGCGACGAGCAGCGCGCTCGCCTCGTCGGCGGCCAGCCGCAGCGGGCGGGCGATCGACTCGGCCTGGCTGACCACGATCTCGCCGCCCTCGTAGGACAGGTCGATCGGGCAGTACGGGTCCGGCGCCTTCAGCTCCACGCACCAGACAAGGTTCAGGTCGTCGACAAGCTCGCGCTCGGTCACCCCGAAGGCGGCGGCCGTCTCGGCCAGACCCACCACCTTGCGGCTGACGACGTAGGGGACCAGCGCGAGCAGCCGCCGCAGCCTTTCGGCCGAGGTGACCATGCGCTGTTTACCCGGGGGGACGACCCCCCTGAGACCCCCCGGCTTGGGGGGCTCCGCGCCCCCCATACCCCCCCGGCTCACGCGAGCACCCCCTTCAGCCGGCTGATGACCGCCTCGCGCAGGTCCGGCGGCCCGACCACCATGAGATCGGCACCGAACCACGCCAGGTAGTCGGCGTACCAGGAGACGTCGGCGAACTGCACCGTCACGCGGTCCCAGCCGTCGGCGCCCGGCGTGACGGCCTTGGCGTACCGGCGCACGCCGTAGCCCGCGCCGGCCCGGACGTTCAGCACGGCCTCGTGGTCCCGCGGCGGCGCGTCCCAGTCCTTGACCAGTTCCCGCACGTCGGCTCCGGCCGGCACGGTGACGCTGCCTGGCGGGCCCGACATCTTCACCGGCCCGTCGATGCGGCCGAGCCGGAACACCCGCGTGGCGTTCCTGGTGCGGTCGTGCCCGGCCACGTACCAGCGCCCGTGCCAGTTGACCACGCCCCACGGCTCGACCTCGCGCCTGGACGCGTCGCCGCGGCCCTGCGCCTTGTAGCTGAACGTGACCGGCCTGCGGTCGCGCACCGCCTCCCACAGCGGGCCGAACGCGGGCTCGGCCGTCGCCAGCCTCGGCTCTATCCCCGGCCGCGGCCGCTGGTCGTCGTCGGCGTCTGGCGCCTCACCCGCCCCGGATGCCCCGACCACCCCGGGCGCCCCGACCACCCCGGGCGCCCCGAGCGCCCCCGCCGCCTTGAGCTTGAGCAGCGCCCCGGCCGCGGCGGCGGCGAGTTCTGCGCTTTGCCAGACACGCGCCGCGATGCCGAGCACCGCGGCCTCGTCGGCCTCCAGCCTGATCTCGGGCAGCTCGTAGTCCTGCCGCCTGATCCGGTAGCCGATCTCCTCATCCAGCGGGTTGCTGCGACCGGTCTCCAGCGGGATCGCGAGGTCGCGCAGCTCCTCCTTGTCCCGCTCGAACATCCGCTTGAACGCGTCATCCTGGTCGGGGTAGCCGTACACGGCGGCGCGGATCTCCTCGGCGGTCAGGTACCGCCGGGAGGAGAGCAGCAGCACGACGATCGACAGGAGCCGTTCGGTCCTGCGCTTGGACATGGCGGTCCTCCCTCGTGTCTGCGGCCCGTGGACTAGTCTGCCGTCGTGATCCGGTGGCGGAGCGGAATCGTGACGGCGCTGCGGCGAGAATGGCCCGGAGCAGCCGAGATCATGGTAACCGTGGACGGGGACGAGGTCCGCGCGCTCGCGTACCCGTTTTTGACCGGGCGCCCGCAGGTCGGCGACCGGGTGCTGCTGAACACGAACGCGCTGGACGCCGGGCTCGGCACCGGCGGGTACGCGCTCGTGGTGGCGCTGCCCGACCGGCTGCCGCCCGATCCGGACAGCGCCGCGTCCGGGCACATCGTGAAAAACCGGTATACGCCGCTGCAGGCGATGGTGGCGAGCGTGGACGAGCAGGGCTCGGCCTACCACGACGTGCTGCGCGCGGCGGATTCTGTGGCGGGGATGCCGGTGGTGGTGGCCGACCTGCATTCCGCTCTCCCGGCCGTGCTGGCCGGGCTCTTTTCCGCATCCCGAACGAAGCGGGCCGGCTCTCCGCGGGTCGCCTATCTGATGCAGGACGGCGGGGCGCTGCCCGTGTGGTTCTCCCGCACGGTGGCCGGGCTGCGGGCGGCCGGGTGGCTGGCCGCGACCGTGACGACCGGCCAGTCGTTCGGCGGTGACCTGGAGGCGGTGACCGTGCACACCGGGCTGCTCGCCGCGCGGCATGTCATCGGCGCCGACGTGGCCATCGTGTCCCAAGGGCCTGGCAACCTCGGCACCGGCACCCGGTGGGGGTTCTCCGGGGTCGCCGCGGGCGAGGCGGTCAACGCTGCCGCCGCGCTGGGCGGGCGTCCGGTCGCCTCGCTGCGGGTGTCCGGCGCCGATGCCAGGGAGCGGCACCAGGGGATCTCCCATCACAGCCTGACCGCCTACGGGCGGGTCGCGCTGGCCCGGGCCGACGTCGTGGTGCCCGTGCTGCCCGAGCCGCTCGGGTCACGGATCGCGGCGCAGGCGGCCGCGCTGGCGGCGCGGCACCGCGTGGTGACGGTTCCCGTGGACGGCCTGGCGGAGGCGCTGCGCGGCTGCCCGGTGCCGCTGTCCACGATGGGCAGGGGCCTGGACGCCGACCTGGAGTACTTCCTGGCCGCGGCCGCCGCTGGCCGCCACGCGGCCAGCCTGCTGGCCGACGGCTAGGGCGCCCGGGCGCCCGGGGCGCTACGGGCGCCCGGGCGCCCGGGATCAGGAGCCGTAGGCGGCGAGGATGTCGACGGCGAAGACCAGCGTGTCGGTGCCCTTGATGCCGACCTCGGAGTTCCCGCTCGTGCCGTAGCCGTCCGCCGGCGGGATCACCAGGAGCACCCGGCTGCCGACCGTCTGGCCGACCAGCCCGTCATCCCAGCCAGGGATGACCTGGCCCTCGCCGACATTGAAGGCGAACGGCGCGCCGCTTTGCCACGAGGAGTTGAAGACCTTCTTGGTGCGCCAGATGACGCCGACGTACTGCACGACGATGTACTGGTCCTTGACGATCTTCGGGCCGGTGCCCTTGAGGAGGGTCTCGACCTGGAGGGTCTTCGGCGCGGCGGTCGCCGGGATCGTGATCGTGGGCGGCTTGCCGGGGGTCGCGGTCACCGTGGGCAGCCCCGAGCCGCCGTCGGAGGTCTGCTTGCCGGCGACCACGGCGGAGTTGTCGAACGTCCGCACCATGTCGATGACGAACACGAGCGTGTCGGTGCCGCTGACGCCGATCTCCGAGTTACCCTGCGCGCCGAAGCCGTCGGCGGGCGGGATCACGGCGAGCACCCTGCTGCCGATCGGCTGACCGATCAGCGCGGTCTCCAGCCCGGGCAGCATCGCCCCGGCGAACAGCGTCGGGGTACCGTCGGTGTAGGTGCTGCCGAGGAGCTTGTGCGTCGTGCCGCTCCAGTCGTAGAGCACGAAGTCGCCGAGCAGCGTCTCGGACTTGGTCAGCGGCGCGCCGGTGCCCTTGATGAGCGTCTTGGTGTACAGCGCCCCGCTGGCCTTCTTGTCGGGGATCGTCACCTTCGGCGCGGTGCCGAACGTCCCCGTCGCGGTCACCAGCTTGTACGTGTCGGCGGGCTGCGCGCTGGCCGATGAGGA
>JASHPP010000266.1 GCA_030038035.1 Trebonia sp. | reverse complement strand
GGGCGCCCCGGCCGCGCCGCGGTGTCCCCCGCCGCCGCGCCCCGCGTGCACCCTGCGCCACCCTGCGCCGCGCGCCCGGCGGGATGCCTGAATTAACTGCCCAGGGGATGACGCATGACGCTTGACTCAGGCATCTGCGCGCGGCGATCGCCGCTGCCCGGCACGGGTACCCGCGGATGAGCCGGATCTGTGCCCGGCCGTGACCCCCGCCATCCCCTGCCGCCCGTGCCGCTGGCGTGCCCGCCCGGGGGATGCGCCTCATGATCATGGTCCATGGGCGGTTTCCGGGAGGTGGTTCATCGCTGGACGGGGGAAATGTCGGCTATGTGCCCGCCGCTGGCGGGGTTGACCCGTGACCTGCCCTGCGCCGCAAAGGGGCCAGCGGCCACGGCCGGCACCTTCTGTGACCGAAGACGGCTCACGTGGTGACCGCAGCACTCACGGCCGGCTCACTAGCCCAGCGGCGCGGTCGTCCACGCGGCCGGATTCGTGCCGAGGAATTGGGTCCGCGCGAGCACTCCGAGCACCCCGCCCAGTTCCGCGCTGCCCGGCAGCGGCGCGTCGACGCTGACGGCGTTCCTGGCCCGGCCCCAGTGCGTGTAGCCGGGTGATCGCCGCCTGCGCGAGGTCGTCAGCGCCCTGCCAGTCCTGGCACAGCAGGTACGCCACGCGGCGCAGCCAGGGCAGGCGCGCCTTGACATAGTCGGTGAATTCGGCATCCCGCGCGGATTTCACCGGCCGCTCGCCACGGCGCGGCGTCCGGCTGTCAGCTGTTCCATACCCGCCTGATGCTCGCGGGCGGGCGCGCGGTTGCCCGCGGTTTCGTGATCACCGGCCGCCCGTGTAGGCCTCGGTCAGCGTTGCCAGCAGCTCCGCCGTGCTGAACCGGCCGTCGATCCCGGCGCGGGCGGTGGCGGCCATCCGCGCCGCGACGGCCGGCCGGTCCAGCAGGTACCCGATCGCCGCGGCCAGCAGGTCGGGACGCCGCGGGGGTACCAGCAAGCCGGTTTCCCCGGGTATGACCACGTCGCCGACGGCGTTCACCGCGGTGGCCACCACGGGGACCTCGCACCTCATGGCCTCGACCACAGAAGTGGGCAGGCCCTCGTAGCGGCTGGGCAGCGCGAAGACGTCGAAGGCGGGCAGGATGTCAGGGATGTCTGTCCGCTCGCCTGCCAGCACGACCCGCGGAGCGGGCGGCGAGCCTGGCCGCCCGGCCCGTGCTGCCAGCTGGCCGATCCGCCCGGCGAGCTCGCCGCCGCCGACCCAGACGCCGACCACGTCCGGCCGGCCGAGCTGGCGCAGCGCGGCGATGAAGTCCTCGGGCGCCTTCTGGTAAGTGAGCCGTCCGACCGCGCCGACCACGGCGGCGCCGGCCGGGATGCCCAGCGCCTGCCGTGCCTTGTCGCGGGCTTCCGTGGTGCGGGGTTGCCCGCCGTCCACGGCCACGCCGATCGTCCGGATCCGCTGGGGGGCGGCTAGCCCGCGGCGGACCGCCTCGACCGCCACACCGGTCCCGACGCAGAGCACCACGTCGGTGATGCGGCCGAGCCGCCGCTCGATCGCGACATACGCGCCTCGCTGCGCGCGTGACTGGAACTCATGGAAGGGGAAGCCGTGGTAGGTGTGCACGATCCGCGGTACTCCCGCGCGCCGGGCGGCGATCCGCCCGAGCACGCCCGCCTTCGACGTGTGCGTGTGCACCACGTCGAAGTTCTGCTGCGCGAACAGCGCGGACAGCGCGCGGAACGCCCGCAGGTCGCCGCGCGGGTCGATTGGCCGCCGCAAGACCGGCTCGATGCGAACCTCAAGGCCTGCCGCCGCGGCCTCGTCAAGCAGGCGGTCTCCGCTGCCGGTCACGATCGTCGCAGCGAACTCGCCGCGGTCGAGCGCGCGAGCGCCGCGCAGCGCGAGGATCCCGGCACCACCCTCCAGCCGGGTGATGACGGTTGCCACGCGCACCGGTTGGCGGCGGCTCATCCCGGCTGGCAGGCCGCTGTCGCCGACGTGTCCTCGGCCGACCAGTAGCTGGGCAGCGCCTGGTAAGGGTTCGAGCCGGTGCCGTCGGTCACGTACACGTACCCGGCATCCCTGCTGTGGGCGAGCCTGAGGGCGTTCGCCAGGTCCGCTCCTGGCGTGGCGAAGATTGTGTGCGCGAACTTCGAGGCGGGATAGTCCCGTGCCCAGCCGGGCACGTCGGCCGTGAGGTACTGGGCGTACGTGCCCTCGAACACCATCACCACGTTACCGATTGACATGTACGCCTGGTCGGGATAGTCGCCGGGGTTGAGCCAGACCTGCGAGCCGGGATTGGTCCGGTGGATGTAGTCCGCGAGCTGCTTGTAGTAGGAGATCTGCTGCGGCTGTCCCGAGACACGGTCCAGGAAGATGCTGGTCACCCCGTACCAGGCCGCGTAGTCGCGCACGTCGGCTTCGACCTGCGCGATCGGGCGCTGCCCGTCCTCGGTGGAGGAGTAGCCGAGGATCGTGATCCCCGCGGCCTTCGCCTGGCTGACCAGGGCCTGGAACTCAGGGTTGGGCGCGGTCCCGGCGCCCGCGCCCGTAATGTCAAGGATCATGTCCGCGGGCGGCGGCGTGCTGCGGGTCGCCTCGGTCCAGTATCCCGGTGCGAAGTAGGCCGGCACGTTGAGGTGCTCGCAGAGGCCGTCCGTGCCGGTGGCCGGCGTGGTGGTGGCCACCGGCCCGCTCCCCCCGGTAACGGTGACGCCGATCACCACTCCCGCCACCGCCAGCACTCCGGCCAGCGCGGTGACCGCCAGCGTCGTGGTCCGGACGGGGCCAGCGCCCAGGCCGCGCCGGTATCTGTACCTGTATCTGTACCTGTTGTACCTGTACCTGTACCTGTGCCTGGATCTGTGTCTGCGTCTGGCAGGCGCGCTCATGTCAGCTCCTTCCGGTGCCGACCCCCTGGCCTGCCGTCGCCGACGCCGTAGTCGGCCGGCAGGGCATCGTACGGGTTCGGCCCGCTTCGTTCTGTGATGTACACGGACGCCGCGCGGCGGCTCACCGCCAGCTGCCGGGCGTCGGCGAGCTTGTCCACCGGGACGGAGTGCACCACGTGGTAGAACTTCTCCGGCGCCCACCGCTGCGTCCAGCGCGGCATGTGCAGCCGCTGGTAGGCGGGCCACGGCCCCTCGAAGGTGCCGAGCAGGTCCGCGTGCCGGGCATAGGCCTCGGCCGGGTGCGTGCCGTGGTTGAAGAACACGACGTCCAGGTCCTCCGCCCGGATCCGGGCCGCCAGCTCCGCGTAGTACCTGACCTGCTCCGGACCGGCGGCGACCCGGTCGAGGCACATTCCGCGCACGCCGTACCAGTCCTGGTAGCGGCCGGCCTCAGCCATCGCCTGGGGCATGGGAACATGCCCGTAGTCGGTGTCGATGTACCCGATCACGCCCACGCCCGCGCGGCGCAGCAGGTCCGCTGCCTCCCGGAACGCCCGCTGCGGCCTGGTTCCCGGCCCGCTCGCGACGTTGAGGATGACCAGCCACACCCGCGACGGGTGCTCGGCCAGCCACTGCCACTGCTGGGGCTGCAGGCCAGGATGAAAGTATGCCGGGACGACCAGGCGAGGCCGGACGGGAACCGCCTGGCCGTCCGGGGCAGACATCAGGCTCCATTCCACAGATCCCGGACAGCCGCGGCCAGGTCCCGGCGCGGCCGCCAGCCCAGGTCTTCGGCCGCCCTCGTGATGTCGGCCTGCTGCCAGTCGAGGCCGGCCGTGCGCGCTGATCCGGGGGCGTCCTCGCGCACCTGGACATCGCATCCGCTGGCCGCGAGCAGCTCCTGGACCAGGACCCGGGCCGGGACGCCGGTGCCGCTGCCGACGTTGACGACCGCGTGCGGCAGGGACGGCGCCGCCGCCGCGGCAAGCGCCGCGTCGGCGACATCGCGGGCGTCCACGAAGTCGCGAACCGAGTGCAGCGGGCCCAGCCGCAGGCTCGTGCCGTTGGCCGCTGCCAGCAGCCGCCGCAGTTGCGCGGCGGCGTGTCCGGGCAGGCTGTCTTCCGGCGCCCCGGCCCCGACCACGTTGAACACCCGCAGCACCACGGCGTCCAGCCCTGCCGTACGGGCCAGTTCGACCAGCCGGGTGCCGCCGAGCTTGGTGACACCGTACAGGCCGGCCGGCCGGGGGACGGCCGTCTCGGCCACCGGCACGCCATCCTCGGCCGCCCCGTACTCGGCGGCCGATCCGACGTGCACAAGCCGGGCCGGAACGCGGGCGCGGCTCTGGAGCAAGGCCGTGACCAGCGTGTGCACCGCGGTGATGTTCGCGGCCGCGAGTGCGTCCGCGCTGCCGCTGGTCGCCCCGGCACAGTTGACGACCACCTCGGGCGCGGCGGACGCCACCAGCGAAGCGACCTGCGCGACGGGATCCGCCACGAGGTCCAGCCGCAGGTGCTGCCCGGGGAGCGCCGAGCGACCCGCGGTCAGCACCGTGTGGCCCGCGCTCGCGGCCTCGCGTCTTACGTGGCCGCCGAGGAAACTGCTCGCACCGATGATCAGGATCCGCATCGGTTCACACGTGGTATTCGTTGAGCGTGTACCGCTCCAGGTTCGCCGGGTCGAGGAACCAGTCGATCGTCTGGCGCAGCCCCTCCTCCCTCGATACCTGGGGCTTCCAGCCGGTCCGGGCGCTGAGCTTGGCGGCGTCGCAGACCAGCCGCATCACCTCGGACTCCTTGGGGCGCATCCGCTGCGCGTCCTCGACGATGTCGGCCTGGACGTCCATGAGCGCCGCGATCTCCGCCGCGAGGTCCCCGATCGAGACGTCCTCCCCTGGCCCGCAGTTGAACACCTCGCCAAGCACCGCCGAAGCCGGCGCCGTGCCCACGGACACGAACGCCGCCGCGGTGTCGGTGACATAGCTGAAGTCCCTGGTCGGTGCCAGCGCGCCCAGCTTGATCTGCGCGGGGCGGGCCGCCAGCTGGGTGATGATCTGCGGGATGACGGCCCGGGTGGACTGGCGCGGGCCGAACGTGTTGAAGGGGCGCAGCGTCACCGCGGGCAGGCCGAAGCTCAGGTAGTAGGACTCCACCAGCTTGTCGGCGGCAATCTTCGATGCGGCGTACGGCGACTGCGCCTGCAGCGGGTGCTCCTCGCTGATCGGCACGGTGCGGGCGGTCCCGTAGGTCTCGCTGGTCGACGTGTGCACCAGCCGCGGGGTGCGGCAGGCGCGCACCGCCTCGAGCACGTGCAGGGTGCCGATCGAGTTGTTGTCAACGAAGGTGCGCGGCGCCCGGTACGAGTAGGGCACAGAACCGATGGCGGCAAGGTGGTAGACGACCTCCGCGCCGTCGACCAGTTCGCGGGCCGACGCCGGGTCCCGCACGTCGCCGAACACCACCTCGACCGACTCCCGGACGTCGGGCGCCAGCGTCTCAAGCCAGCCGGCCGAGCTCCACATGTTGTAAAGCGCCATGGCCTTGACCCGGAATCCGCGCCGCACCAGCTCCTCGGTCAGGTGCGAGCCGATGAACCCCTCGGCCCCGGTGACCGCGACGGTGGTTTGCGTCATTCTTCCTCCTATAACTTCGGACGAGGTTTCAAACGGAAGCAGCTAGGCATGCCGCACGGCCGCCCCGAGGCAGGCCAGGCCGTAGCTGCCCACCACGAAAAGCAGTGCCACGGGCACCGCGAGCTGCACGGCCAGCCCGTGCTGGCGCAGCGCTACCTCCGCGCCCAGCGCCGCGGCCGCCGCGGCGAGCGGCACGGCGCGGACCCGCACCGCCTGCAGCAGCAGCACGAGGAACATCGCGGCACCGAGCACCAGGTACGCGGCGATCTCCGGCATCATCTCATGCCGCGGCCGCAGCAGGCCCGTCTCGATCGCGACGCCGATCGCCAGGCAGACTAGCACCACCGTGCCCGACAGGTACTGCAGCAGGGCACCGAGCAGCGACAGGTGGGCCTGCCTGCGGAACCAGCGCGGGTTGTTGGTCACCCCGAGCAGGTACCGGGTACGCCGCCGGTACCACAGCAGGCTCCACTCCGCCACGCCCATGCTCAGCGCGAGCGGGATCGACGCGACCAGCGCACCGAGGTTGACTCCGCCGTGCCCGGCCGGGCCCGCCACGACAGGGAACGTGAGCAGCCCGGCCGCGACCACGCCAAGCAGGAACGCGGGCACGGCACCGCCGAGTTCGGCCGCCACCAGCAGCCGCCCGGCCACGGGCCCGGGCCCGGTGCGGCCGGACAGCGCGATCACGCACGCGAGCACCGGCGTGGCGGCCAGCGCCGCCCAGGTCAGGTGCTCAAGGCCCGGCGGCCTGCCGGAAAGCAGGAACACCGCGGCACCTGCCACCCCGGGAGCCAGCGCCACCAGCAGCCACAACTCCGTCCCGGTCACCAGGAGCACGCACGCGCCGAGCATGTAGGCTCCTTCCCCGGCGCCGAAGCAGAGGACGGCCGGGTGCCCGCCGGTGATGTGCCCGGTCACCGCCATCACGAGTCCCACGGTGGCCAGCCCCGTCACAAGGCCCGCGCGCAGCACGCGCTGGGCCTGGCCCCGCCCGGCCGTGCCCAGCCGGTGGTAGCCGATGGCGGCCAGTCCCTGGCTCAGCCCCCAGCCGGTCAGCAGCGCCACCACCAGGGTAGGCAGCACGCCTGGCCCGGCGAGCAGCCCTCCTGCCGCGGGAAAGCAGACCGCCGGCAGGGCGTAGAGCAGGCCGTGCAGCATCAGCCGGAGCGGACCGTGCGGCCACGGATCCGGCACAGGCTCAGGCACGGCAGGCTGCCGCGGTATCTCCTCGTACAGCACGCGTGCCAGCGCGAACACGTCCTCCAGGCCGTACTCGGCGGTTGCGGTCCGGTCGCTGACTCCCTCAAATTCCAGCGCGCTTGCGACCTCGAACGGATCCACGGCGGACTCGCAGACCGTGGCGAACCGCGCGCAGAGCTCGTCCCACTCCGCCGCGCTGATTCCGGCTAGCTGGGTCATGACGAGACTTCCGAGGGCTCGGCGGCGTGCGCCTCCACGACCGGGTTCTCCTTGGTCACGCTCAGGCCCGCGTTCCTGGCGGGGTGCGGCTCTGCCACCGGGTTCTCCTTGGTCACGCTCAGGCCCGCGTTCCTGGCGGGGTGCGCCTCCGCCACCGGGTTCTCCTTGGTCACGCTCAGGCCCGCGTTCCTGGCGGGGTGCGCCTCCGCCACCGGGTTCTCCTTAGTCACGCTCAGGCCCGCATCGATGGGCGTGTGGCCGATCTTGGGGAACGGCACCGTCTCCGCGGCGGCGACGGCCTCCACGGCCTTGGCCACGTGGCCGACCTTGGGGAACGGCACCGTATCGGCGTTCGCAGTGACGACCTGGCGCCCGGTGCCGAAGTAGCTGTAGATCTCGTTGAACCTGGCGACCGCCCGGTCCACGGTGAAGTGCTCGAGCGCGCGCTGCCGGGCGGCGCTGCCGAGCTTCTTGCGCAGCTCGGCGTCGCGGAGCAGCCGCAGGCACGCGTCCGCGAGCGCCTTCGGGTTACGCGGCGGGACGATGAGGCCGGCGGAGTCGCCGAGCGCCTCGCCCACGCCGCCGACGTCGGTGGCCACGCACGCCCGCCCGCAGGCCATCGCCTCGATGAGCGAGTAAGGAAAGCCCTCGCTGATGCTGCAGAGCGCCACGACCTGCCCGGCCGCGTAGGCCTCCCGGACCTGTGCCACCCTGCCTTCGAATGTGGCCCGGTCGTCGATCCCGAGGTCGGCGGCCAGCGCCCGGCAGCGCTCAAGGTACGCGTCGCGGCCGCGCGGCGGTGACCCGAATATCCGCAGCCTGGCCTCCGGCATCTCCTCAACGACCAGGGCGAACGCGCGCAGCAGGGTCTCCAGGTCCTTGATCGGGTCTATCCGGCCGAGCCAGGAGATCGTGGGCACCTCAGGCTCGGTGGTCAGCGCGGGGAAGACCTGCGGGTTCACGCCGTTGTAGACCGTGCGGATCCGTGTGCCGTCCGCGCCGAGGCGTTCTTCCCAGCGCTTGTTGTAGATGTTGCCCGGGGTGATCACTTCGGCCTCCCGGTAGCCCAGCGCGCAGACCTGGCCAAGGAAGCGCAGCAGCAGGTCCTTGACCGGCCACCCGAACGGCGGGCGGCGCAGGTGCAGGTACTGCTCGCGCATATAGACGCCGTGCTCTGTGACGACCAGTGGCGTCCCGTACCGCCACTTGGCAGCCACGGCCGGCAGCACGCCCAGGCCGTTGGTCACCGCGTGCACCAGGTCCGCCTGCACAGGCGGGTGGGACAGCGGCCGCAGCGCGTGCTCGATCAGCTGGAGCAGGGTGACCGCGTCACCCAGGGACGGCAGCACGGAAGGCGACTGCACCCCGTGGTTCACCGCCAGCTGCGGCCATCGCTCCCGCCACTGGTCGCACAGCAGCCGCGCCGCCGCCTCGCTGGACAGCGCAGCGAACAGGCTCTCGGCCTGCGCGTAGCCGAACAGTTCCCGCATCACGGCGGTGAACCGGATCCGCGCCACAGCCTGCGGCGCCAGCAGCACGTCGATCAGGTCGCGTACCGGAAGCGGCGGATGCCTGGCAGGCCACGCGCCCCGAAGGCGGGCCCGCGGCCGCAATGGCGGGGGGGAACCCCACAGCGGGATCGTCACCAGCCGTGAGACGTTAGCAGGCAGCTCCCACTGCACCGGCTCTGCTCCCGTGGCGACCAGCGCCACGACTGTGAACTCGTAGCCGGGGAGCCCCCTGATGAGCTGGTCGAACCACACGCTGACGCCGCCGAACTGGTGTGGGTAGGTGCCCTCCGCAGTGAGCGCCACCTTCATGTCAAGCCACGGCACCCCGTCCCGAGGGCTTCCGCAGCCGCTCGTAGAGATCGTCGACGCGCTGTGCGGTAGCGCTGATGCTATAGCGGTCAGTCACCGCGCTGTCGGCCTTGCGCACCCGCGGCCCGGCGGCCACCGCTGCGCTAAGAGCCGCGCGCAGCGCCTCGGGGGTCCCCTCCACCTGTCGTGCCTGCTCGGTCTCGATCCCGTCCAACGCCGGGCACGTGGTGTACAGCACGGGCAGCCCGCTGGCCATGGCCTCGATCGCCGCGAGCCCGAACGTCTCCTGGCGGGATGCCATGACGTACAGGTCGAAGGCGGACAGCATCGCGACGGTGTCGGCCTGGAACCCCGCGAAGATGACCCGGTCGCCGGCCCCGGCCCTCGCCGCGTGTTCCTTCAGGTTGTCCATCTCCCCGCCACGGCCGACCACAAGCAGCACGCACCGCTCGCCGAGCAGCGGCTTCACGGCCTCGATCAGCATGTCGACGCGCTTGTTCGAGTCCAGCCGGCCCAGCGTCCCGATCACGTACGTGTCCGGCCGGATGCCGAACTGCTCACGGGCGCGGGTGCGCGCCTCCGGGTCGAAGGCGAACGCGGCGGTGTCCACCCCGTTCGGGATCACCGTGATCTTCCGCGCCGGGACACCCCACTTGACGAGGCGATCCCGGACGACGTCGGACACAGCGATCGTGCCGTCGGAGAAAAACTCCGAGGCGAGGTAGAGCCCCCGTACCCCGGAGGTCATCTTCCTCCGCTCGATGTGCGTTTCGCCGATCGAATGCTCGGTCGTGACCACCACCGGCGTCCGGGCCAGCCGCGCGGCCGGGCGGGCGTAGATCTGCGACCGGTAGAGGTGGGCGTGCACCACGTCGTACCGCCCGGCCCTGATCAGCGAGCTCAGCCTCGGCAGGGCCGTCAGGTCGGTGTTGCGCCGCATCCCGATGTCGCGCACTGAAGTGCCCTGCGCCCGGATCTGCTCGGCGATCGGGCCCGGGTTATAGAGCGTGACGACGTCGGAGTCGTGCCTGGTGTGCCGCAGCAGCATGGCCAGCTGAGTCTCGGCGCCCCCGGCGTCCAGCCCGGTTATCACGTGCAGCACCTTCATGACTGCCTTGCCCTCACTTTCATTGCTGTGTCCCCCTTCATTGCCATGAATCCCGGCGCCTGCCCTGCATCGCGACGTAGCCCCGGTAGAGCAGTCGCTTGGCCGTCATCCGGCTGGACGTGTCGCGCTCGCCGACGTAGATGCGCGGCAGCGCCAGCATGCCGAGGTCGGTCAGCCGCGGCGCCTCGACGGCGCACGCGTACTCGTAGCCCGCGTCGCGCACAGCCTGCCTGGCCGCGGCATCCATGGACCCGAAGGGGTATGCGAAGCCGCGGACTTCGGCCTCGGTCTGCTTGTGCAGGCTGTCCCGGCTGCCGCCGACCTCGGCTGCCAGCCGCCCATGGTCCGCGCCCGCCAGCCGCATGTGAGTGGCGCTGTGCGAACCGATCTCCATACCCGCGGCGGCCAGTTCGCCGACCTGAGACCAGGTCAGGAGCGGCCAGAGCGTGCCGTCGTCCCAGTCGTTGTTTCCCCCGGCCTTGTCCGAGATGACGAAGACGGTCGCGGTGAAGCCGTGGCGGAGCAGCACGGGGGCAGCATGCTCTAGCACGCTCGCGTAGCCGTCGTCGAACGTGATGCCGACAAGCCCGCGGGCCCGGCCCGCGCGCATGGCGGTCACCAGCGTCCCCACCGCCACGCCGCGCAGTTTGTGCCGCCGCAGCCAGGACATCTGCGCGGCGAACCGCTCCGGTGAGACGCACAGCATGTTCGGATCGTGGCTCACCCGGTCCACGGCGTGGTACATCAGGATCAGTGGCACGGAGCTTAGGGGAATACGCCCCTGGCCGTTCGGTGCGGCTCTCATGGCCACGCTCTCACGGTTACCGTGGGCGCCGTCCGCCCCCTGGACCGCCGGGGCGCCCGGGGCGCCCGGGCCCGCGCCGGCCGGGAGGGGAGGGCGGCGCGCACGACTCCGGCCGCGGTCCGCGCCAGGATCACCGCGTCCAGCCACGGTGACCAGTACTCGATGTAGTAGTTGTCGAACCGCACCCGCTCCGCGAGCGACGTGTCGCCGGTGAGGCCGTGCACCTGCGCCCAGCCGGTAAGCCCGGCGGGCATCCGGGTCCGGTCGGCGTACCGCGGAACCTCGTGCCGGAAGCGCTGCGCGAAGTACGGCCGCTCGGGCCGCGGACCGACCAGCGACATGTCGCCGCGCACCACGTTCGCCAGCTGTGGCAGCTCATCGAGGTGAGTGGCCCGCAGCCACCGGCCGAGCGGTCTGCACAGCTCCCCTGGCACCTCCCAGCGGGTGTCCGGGTCGCCGTGCACCTCAAGCGTCCGGAGCTTCACGACCTGTGCTACCCGGCCCTCGCCGGTCACCCGGTCCTGCCGGAACAGGACCGGGGGACCGGAGCGCAGCCGGACGGCGACCGCCAGGGCGAGGACCACGGGCGTGACGGCAATGCCGAGCACGAGTCCGACGAAGAGATCGAACGCGCGCTTGGCCGCCAGCCGGACCCGCGGCCGCCGCCGCAGGGGGATGAGAGGCACACCCCAGATCTCGTCCAGGGAGCCGCGCGGCACCGCCATGCCCAGCTCGTAGAGCCTAGGCGCCACGCACACGTCGGCTCCGAGCGGCGAGCTGGCCCGCAGCAGCGCCACCATGTCTTCGTCGCGGCAGTTGCTTGAGAAGCACACGATGACCCGGCCGATGCCGTGCGCCTGCACCACCTCGGCAAGCTCGGACAAAGTGCCGAGCGTTGGCACAGGCAGGTCGCGGCGCGGCGGCCCGTCGTCGACGAACCCGGCGGGCCACAGGCCGAGTTCCTGGTGCGTTTCCATGAGCTCGGCGACGTAAGCGCCGAAGGTTCCGGCACCGACGACGACCGCCGGCTCTGCCAGCAGGCCACGGCGGTGCACCGCGCGCAGCGCGGCAGTGGCCGCGACCCGGCAGCCGAGCACGAGCCCCGCCGAGCAGATCCCGAGTACCAGCAGCCTCCGTTCCGGCAGCCAGGCCAGCAGCACTGGCAGCGGCAGTGCCGCCGCCGCCAGGATCTGGCCAGCCTGGTCCGAGGCCCGCAGGCAGATGCGCAGCCGGTGCTGCCCGCCCGCGGCGAGGATGGAGATCACGGCCGTGGCGTAGACCGTACAGGCAAGCGGCTTGCCGACCGCACCGCTGACCACGCATGCCGCTACCAGACCGGTAGCGTCGGCGGCAGGCAGCGCGGCCAGCCGGGCCAGCCGCCCGCCGCGCGCCACGGCCGGGCCCCCGGCCCCCTGGCTCCCCGGCCGCCGGGTATCGAGCGCCCGGCGGCCCGAGATCAGGTGGTCTGCCATCATCGTCCCGCCGGAACGGGGGGCTTCACGCGATACCCTGCACCAGCCAGCTGCCGGCCCACCGTCGTCGCGGCGTGGCGCGAACCGTAGACGAACCGCATGACGGGCCCCATGGTGGGCGCCACCAGCGGGCCGATGAAGTAGAGCCCGTGCACGGAGGACTCATAGCCCGGTCCGACGACCGGGGTCCCGGCGACGCCGCGCAGCGCGGACTGGATCTCTGCGCTCAGGAAGCGCATCCTGCTCAGGTTGGCCCGGTAGCCGGTGCCGGCGATGATGTGGTCGGCGGTCAGCTCCTTGCTGGTTCCTCCGGACGTGACCTCTAGCCGGACCCGGCTGCCCTGCGGTTCCACCGAGGTGACGGCATGTCCGGTCAGCACGGTGAACTGCCCCTCCACCCGGCTGCGGAGCCAGCAGGCACCGGCCGGTCCAAGGGCCGTCCGCGCCCGGTACACCCGGGTGTTCCGCGGCAGGTGCCTGAACGCCTGGGGGTGGTTGGAGTAGAACCAGCTGCTCCAGCCAGAACCGAGCCCGGATTCCGGCTCCCGTATCCGTTGCGGCAGCGGGCGGTCCGGCGGCAGCGGATTCCCGTTCCAGGCCAGCCGCGGCTCCCGCGCCAGCACCGTTACGTCGGCGCCGCTTTCGTGCAGCAGCGCCGCCGATTCCAGCGCCGACTGGCCGGCGCCGATGACGATGACCTGCTGGCCGCGGAAGGCCGAGAGGTCCGTGTGCGCGGAGCTGTGCGTGCACAGCCCCTCGGGCAGCCCGGAGAGGAACTCCGGCACGTAAGCGAAGTGCTCGACGCCGACCGCGACCACGACCGCGCGGGCGGAGACGTCGGCGCTGCCGTCGACGGTCAGCCGGAAGCCGCCGTCTTCCCTGGCGACATTGGTGACCAGCGCTTCCTCTACCGCAAGGCCGAGCTCGGACCGGAACCACTGGCCGTAGGCCACGAACGTGTCCAGCGGGACCGGCAGGCCGTAGCTGGCGTAGGAGCGCCCCGTCGCCGCGCAGAAGGCCTCGAGCGTGCGGGCCGCACCGGGATCTGACAGATTGGAAGCGAAGCCCTGTGACTTGAGGTACATGCCCTTCGGCATGGCGTCGCGCCACAGTCGCATCGGCATGCCAAACTGACGGTAGCCGACGCCGGCCGCGCTCAGGTGTGCGGCCAGTGAGAGGCCGTACGGGCCTGCTCCGATAACGGCCACGTCGACGGCATCGGTCATGATCGGGTTCCTCCTTGGTGAAGTTGCATTGGTTCAGCGGGGCGCTAGTCTGCCGTGCCGGTCAAGGCTGTGCAGTGGTCTGGGTCTGGGTCTGGGGACATGGGGACGCGCTGTCCAGGCGCGGGGCGGCTCGCCCCGCAGTCGCGGGCGCGGAGTTTCCCCCGTGGGCGGCAAGGCGGCCCGGCCGGTAACGGAAGCCGTCGCGAGCGGAGTGCACCCGGTGGCCGGTGAACCGGCGGGTGACCGAGCGCCAGCCCATGCGCACGCACATGAGCCCGAACGGCCGCAGGTCATCCCGCGCGAACCATGCCCACTCATCGGCGGTGCGCAGCGAGGCCAGCCAGGGCCGCAGGCCAAGTTCGCCGGCCCGCCACTGCGCGAGCGCGCTGATCGGGTCGTAGTTCTCGACCACGAAGCAGCGGCCGTCCACCTGGGTGGCTTCGGGGATCGGCTGGCCGGTCAGGTCGAGATAGGCAGCCAGCGCCACGTCGGTGCCCGCGGTGTCGCGGAACAGCCGGAACTGCGCGCCCAGCCGCGGGTTGAAGTCCAGCAGATGGTAGCGGCCGTCCCGGTCGTCCAGCCGGATGTCCAGGTCGAGCAGCCCGCGGTAGCCAAGCCGGGCGAGCAGCGAGGTAACCTCGCCCCGGAGGGCGTCGTTCGCGATCGCCCTGCCGCGGCTTGTCAGGCCGGCGCCGACCGGGTAGGACCGCTCCTTAACGCCGGTGAAAGCGGGCCGGCAGTCGGCGGCGGCGTCGCAGTAGCCGTGGAAGAACCAGTCATGGCCCTGGCCGCCGGGGATGAACTCCTGCAGCATGAGGCCTGCGTCGGCGTGCGCGCAGTTCTCGTAGACCCGGCCGAGTTCGTCTTCGTCCGCGACCACCTGGGTGCTGCGCAGGCCCTTGGATGCGTTCCAGGGCGCGGTCAGCTTGGCGATTACCGGGTACCCGGCCGCTTGGGCGAAGTCCCGCGCCTCGGCGCGCGACCCGGGCAGGGCAGTGCGCGGCGAGGCGACGCCGAGTTCGTCGCAGATCTCGTGCAGCGAGTACTTGCCGGCCAGCCGCCGCGGCAGGTCTGGCGGGGGATCCGGGAACAGGAACCGCTCCCGCAGGGCGCCACCGTGCTCGGCGAGGAAGAGCGCGCCCGCGTCGTCCGTGGTGATCAGGACGGCCTGGCGGCCGATGATCGCCGCGAGGCGCGTCAGCCCGTCAAGCACCCGGTCGACATCGTCGGGACTGGGACGCCAGAAGAAGCGGCCCTGCAGGTACCTCGAGCCGGCGGCTGGAGCCAGCGGGTCCTCGTGCACCCCGTAGACCGGGACGCCGATGCGGCCCAGGCTCCTGATCACGCCAAGCCCGCCATGGTGCATAACGTTCGGATCGAACTTCAGCACAACGGCTGGTGTGCTGGTATCCACCGAGTGGATCGTGTCCCTCATGGCGGTGCGGCCCCTCCCAAGACGACCCACTGTTCACATCTGCAGTCCGGTTCAGTCTGGCTCCTATAGGACGACGCGCCAGCTACCGGTATTGTTTACGCGAAGGAAGCTTTTTTTCTCTTATCTGGCTTTCCGGGGTTCCGCAGTTGATCAAGCTCTAGGGAGCGTTTCAGGCTGAAGACACAGGCCAGTGCGGGTTGTCTGCAACTTTGGCCGGGAGCCCGCCCAGCACTTTGGCGGTGGCGACCTTCAGATAACCGCCCGATCGCGGCCCCGGGAGTTCCCGTGGGGGTTCAGCCCGACGCAGCGGCCAGCCGACGGCACCCCCGGTAGCCGACTTACCGGCACCCGGCGCGTGTTTAGTTCTGTGTCAACCAGATGCCCAGCGCGGGCGTCAATGCTGCGTGAGATTGGGGCTTTTGGCTGTCATGCGACATCGTTCGCACAGAACAGCTCAATGCAGGCTGACATCGGGAAGGAGTTACGCATGGGACTGAACCGAACGTCGGGTACGGCAAGGGAGCCTGGCCTGGGCGCGGAGACCGCGGGCTCTGGCGGTCGCCACCGCAGGGCTGGCGGCGGGAAGCTGGCCGGGAGCCCGGCCAAGGTGGCGGCGGCCAGCGCGCTGCTGGTCATTCCGGCGCTGGCCGCGGTGTCGGCCTTCGCCCCCGCGGCGAGCGCGGCAGTGGCGCATCCGGCGGCGAAGCAGCCGTCGAAGGTGACGGTGTCCGCCGCGCCCGGCACGGCGGTGGCCGGCACCAAGGTGACACTGTCGGCGACCGTCAAGTCGGCGGGCGCCACGCCGACCGGGACGGTCAGCTTCTATTCGGGCTCGGTCAAGCTGTGCGCGGCGGCGCTGGCCCGCGCGGCCGGGCACTGCACGGCGGTGTTCCGCACGGCCGGCACCTACACGGTGACCGGCAAGTACTCGGGGAACAGCGCGCACGCCGCCGCCTCGGGCACGACCAGGGTCAAGGCCACCCTGGCCGCCACCGGCACGGTCGTGTCGGTGAGCACGTCCAGCCCCTACCCCGGCGAGGCGGTGACGCTGACCGCGGCCGTTTCCTCGCACAGCCCGCTGGCCCCGACCGGCACGGTGAAGTTCTCCGACGCGGCCGGCACCTTGTGCACCGGGACGCTCAGCGGCGGGAAGGCGCACTGCACCCACGCCTGGAAGGCGACAGGGCACTACACCGTGACCGCCAGGTACGCGGGCGACGGCGCGCATGCCGCGTCCTCACGGACGTCCGGCGCCATCACGGTGGCAAAGCTCGCGACGGCCACGGACATCACCAGCATCAGCCCTGGCAGCGTCGCCCCCGGAACTCCGTCGACCGTCACGGTGACCGTGACTACGCCAGCGGGTACCCCGGCACCGACCGGGACCGTGACAATCGCGCCGACCGACGTCGCGCCGCCCGTAGCGGCGGGCTATATCTGCACTGTCAAACTCACGGCCACGTCGGACGGGACGGGCTCTTGCGAGGTCACGCCTCCTAACCCGTCCTACGGGATAATCGATTACGAGGCCACGTATGGCGGCGACAGCGCGCATGGCAGCTCGGTCTCCACGGGGACGCACGAGCTCCTCGTGCCGGACACCACGACAACGACTGTTGCGTTCAGCCCGGCGGCAGGCACCGTCCACATGACGGACGTGATAACGGCCACCGTGGTGAACGAGGCAGGCGACAACATCTCCCCGTCGGCCGGCGGTACCGGAACCGTGACGTTCTCGATCGGCGGCACCGACATCTCCGGGTGCATCGATGTTTCGCTGAGCTATTCCGACGCGACCGGCAACACGGCGACGTGCGACTACACGCCCGGGGCATCAGGGTCGGTCACGGTGACCGCCGCATACTCCGGCGACGACCTGAACGACCCGTCATCGGGCACCGGTTCTCTTTCCGTGACTTCTTAAACAATCCGGGGCTGAATCCGGCGGCCAATGGTGGCCGCCGGATTCAGCGTGATAAACGCACCGAGATAGATTCGAGTGGATTCTGCCTGTCCGCGACCCTGCACACTGTCCGGGCACTTAAAAAGCTTCCGGCCGCCCATGGTCGAAGGCGCACGCCGGACGCGGCCCCGCCGACGCTTCGGTAGGGGCGTTTTGAATGATTTGTCGCAACCTGCGCTTGAGACTTCCGGGGGTCCGGCCATGATCGCGAAGACTTTTCGTACCTGCGGGTGCAAAATCTCTGCTCGATAAAGAAGTCTTCGCAATAATCGGCACGACCAGGGTCCGGGCTGTGGCGCTATAGCAACTCCGTCCCCGCCACCGCATCACTGTCATCTTTGGCTAAGCGGCATTCGCGCCTGGACACGGCGACCGGCTCATCTCCTCGCGGGCATCAAGAGAGCCGGGCTGGCTGCATGAGATGCCGCAGCAGTCGACGCCGGCACCACCTTGCACCGCCCTGCGCTGCCCGCCGCGCCAGCAGCACACGGGAAACCGGCCGCCCGCCAAACGACAGCTGGCTGGCGCCGCCTTCGCGAGAAGG
>JASHPP010000265.1 GCA_030038035.1 Trebonia sp. | reverse complement strand
GCCAGCGCTTCCAGGTGGGTGGAGCCGCAGCCTGCGTTGATGTTCAGCCCGTCCGGCGCGGCGCCGATGGCGGTGACCTCCGCGCCGGCGCGGCGCAGCGCGCGCGGCCCGATGCTGTACGCGGCGCCGTGCGCGCAGTCCACCACGACCCGCAGCCCGTGCAGCGGCGGACGTCCGTCTTCCTGCACGGGAAGGGTCGCGAGGAGGTGGTCGAGGTAGGCCTCGTGCTTGGAGTACGCGTCGGTGACCCGGCCGAACCCGTCGGCCGGCTCGCCCCCGGCACCGGGCACGCCGCCGCTGGCGCGCAGGACGGCCTCGATCTCGTCTTCCACCTCGTCGGGCAGCTTGACGCCGCCGCGGCCGAAGAACTTGATCCCGTTGTCCTGAGCCGGGTTGTGGCTGGCCGAAAGCACCACGCCGAAGTCAGCGCCCAGCGCCTGCGTGAGGTAGGCGACGCCTGGCGTCGGGATGACTCCCAGCCGGAACACGTCCACGCCGGACCCCGCCAGCCCGGCGACCACGGCGGCCTCGAGGAAGTCGCCCGACGCACGTGAATCGCGGCCGATCACGGCCAGCGGACGACCCGGACGCACTGGACATCCCGCCTGCCCGGACCGGGCGGCGGCAGGCGCGAGCACCGGCACCGCCGCCACGGCCAAGTCCATCGCGAGCCGCGCGGTCAGGTCACGCCCGGCGACTCCTCGAACACCATCAGTACCGAAGATCCGCGCCATGTCGAGGCAGGCTACCAGCGACGGCTAGCGCTTGGAGTACTGCGGCGCCTTACGTGCCTTCTTGAGGCCGTACTTCTTCCGCTCCTTCACCCGGGCATCCCTGGTGAGGAAGCCAGCCTTCTTCAGCGGGGGCCGGTTCTCCGGGTCGACGAGCGTCAGCGCGCGAGCCAGCCCCAGCCGCAGCGCGCCCGCCTGGCCGGTCACACCGCCGCCGACGATGCGCGCGATCACATCGAACTTGCCCTCGGCGCCAAGCGTCACGAACGGCTCGCTGACGATCTGCTGGTGCACCTTGTTGGGGAAGTAGGAGTCGAGAGTGCGGCCGTTGATGGCCCACTGCCCGGTGCCGGGAAAGATCCGGACGCGGGCGACGGCCTCCTTGCGGCGGCCCGTGCCAGAGGCATGGCCGGTAATGACCGGCCGGCGGACCCGCGGCGGCGCGGCGGCCTCGGGCGACTCGCTGGTGTACTCCGACGGGACGTCCTCGCCGCCGTCAAAGCTGTCGTCGGCGTACTCCTCGTCGAAGTAAGCCGCGTCGTCTGCGGGCGTCTCTACGCCAGTGGGCTCGGCCACGTTGCTCTTCCTCACGCTTCCTTGCGGCACTACTGGGAAATCTGCCGGATCTCGTACGGTTGCGGCTGCTGTGCCTGGTGCGGGTGGGTCGGGCCGGCGTACACCTTGAGCTTGCTCAGCGTCTTGCGTCCGAGCGAGTTCTTCGGCAACATCCCCCTGACCGCCTTCTCGACCACGCGCTCGGGATGCTTGGCCATCAGGTCCGCATAGCTCACCGAGTGCAGGCCGCCCGGGTAGCCGGAGTGCCGGTAGGCGCGCTTTTGCTGCAGCTTCGAACCGCTGAGAGAGACCTTGTCCGCGTTGACCACGATGACGAAATCACCGGTGTCGACGTGCGGAGCGAAAATGGGCTTGTGCTTGCCCCGCAGCAGCACCGCGACATGGCTGGCCAGGCGGCCGAGCACGACGTCAGTAGCGTCGATGACATGCCACTGCCGCGTGATGTCACCGTCTTTCGGGCTGAAAGTGCGCACAGTCGTTCGCCTTCGCATGTGGTTCGTGATCCAGGAGACCCTGCCGCCGGGCCGCTCCACCCGCGTCCGCGACTCGGGCAGCAGGCAAAACGCAGGTGCTGCTGGTCGTGGACAACGCCAATGCAGCATACTCCGAATCCGCGCCCAGTGCCAAAGCGCGCGGATCCGCTGCCGCCTGAACACGTTAGTTTACCGCGGTTGCCCGCGCTCCTGCCGCGGGCCACCCCGCGGAAGCGCCTGGTCACTGAACGTTGAAAGTTTCGCGACCACCCTTGCCGAACTGATATGGACGCTACGCTCATTAGTTATGGAATACCGGGGTGAGGACGCCTCCCGCACCCGAGCGGCCTCACGGCGCCAACCGCCCTGGCAGTCGTCGTCCGGCACGGGGCCAGAAGCCACGGGGCCGTGGAACGACGGCGCGCGAGGTTACGGCCAGGACGAGGGGTACGCGACCGCCGACGGGTACGGCGGCTACGGGTCGGCTGACCCCTACGCGGGGTACGAAGATTACGGCCAGGGCGCCGGGTACGGCGACCCCCAGGGGTACGCCACAGGGCAGGGCGGCGCGTACCCCGACGACGGCAGCGACTACCTGCAGGGCAACGGCTACCCAGCCGGCGACGGCTACGGCGCCGGGTACGGCCAGGGCAACGGGTACCCGGCCGGCGACGGGTACGGCGCCGGGTACGGCCAGGGCAACGGCTACCCGGCCGGCGACGGCTACGCGGGCGGCGGGTACGGCCGGCCGGAGAGCTACGGTCAGCAGGCCGGATATGGCGACAGCGGCTACGGCGACAGCTACACGGGCGGCGGGTACGGCAGCGGGCCTTACCACCAGCTCCAGGCGGGCGGCGGCCCCGACGGCAGCTACTTCGACGGCGGCTACGGCAGCGGACCCTACGACCAGCCGCAGGCAGGCGGCGGCTACGACCCCGACCCCTACGGCCGTTCCAGCTACGGCCGCTCAGGCGGCTACCCCGCTCTGGGCGCTGGCCCGGGCGGCCGGGCCGGCGCGACGGGCGGCTACCGGGACGCGGGCAACGACTGGTACGCCGGCCAGCCGCAGGCGGCGTCCGGCTCTGGCTTCGCGGACACCGGCATCCTCAGCGCGCGCGCCATTGACTCCTACGGCACCGGCCCGCACCCCCTCGGTGCGCCTGGCGGGTACGACCACGACCAGTACGACCAGTACGACCAGCGCGGGTACGACGACCGCTACCAGGACGACGGCCTGTCGCAGGCCGCGGTCCGCGATCCGGCCAGGGGATTCCCGCCCGTGCCGGGAAGGCAGCCCTCCCAGCTGGAGGCGGCCTCCCCGCAGGGCCTTGCGTACACCGGCCAGCAGGAACGATACGACGACAGCCAGTACGAGGCCTACTCCGGTTACGGCGGCCGGCGCGAGCCTGGCGACCCGCGCGGTTACGGTGCCGTCGGCGGATACGATGCCTCCCCCCGCTACGACCAGTACGCGGAGCCGGAGGACTTCGTCGTCGGCGGCTACGGCACGGGGCCGGGCTACGACGAGTACGACGACGCGCGCGACCCCTACCAGGAGCGCTACGGCGGAGGTACCGGCCCGCGACCCGGCGGCAGGGGAGGCAACGGCAGGAAGCGGGGCAAGCGACGCCTGCTGCTCTCGGCCCTCGGGGTCGTCGCCGTGGCGGTGCTCGCCGCGGCCGCCTACACCCTCGTGCTCAAGCCGAAGCCGTCCGCCAGCACCTCGGTGCCCTCGGCCGGCCCGCTGCCGACGTCAGGATCGACTTCGGCGGCCACCGCCGCGTGCGAGAAGCTCGGCCAGTACTGCCACATCGAGTCGCGCAGCGACGACCCCGTGCCGCTGACGGTGGCCGAGCTCTACCCGCCGGCGTTTACGAACGAGACCGACCACACCTCGTTCCTGCGGATCGCCACCCGGCTGGACAAGACGTGCGCCAACGCCGTGATCGGCCAGGACCTGATCAACGCGCTGCAGTCCGACAGCTGCACCCAGGTGGTGCGCGCCAGCTACGTGTCAGGCGATAACAAGATCATGGGCACGATAGGCGTCGTCAACCTGGCGACCACCAGCGAAGCGCACCTGGCGGGGGAGGTGGTCGGCGCGAACGACTTCATCGCCCCGCTCAGCACGTCGTCGGGCATCGGCGCCAAGCTGGGCTCGGGTACCGGGGTGGTCGAGGCGGAGTTCAAGGGCCACTACCTGATCCTGACCTGGGCGGAGTTCACCAACGGGGACGCGCCGTCGACCGCCGCGCAGGACCGGCAGCTCGAGCAGTTCGAAACCGACCTGGTTGCCGGAACCGCGAACATCAGTCTCAGCCAGCGCATGGTCACCGGCGCCCCCGCGCCGGCCAACGGCTGACCGTCCAGGCCGCGACCGCCACGGACCCGGAGCATCGGTGCGGCCCCCGGCGCCAAGCCCGTTGGTGGCGGGGGCCCGGCCGCTAACGGCGCGCAGGGGGCGTCACTCGCGGACCTGCCTGGTCAGTGCCGCCCGCCGCGCGAGCTGGCCCGGCTCGGGGTAGCGCACCTCCTCTAGGCACAGCCCGTGCGGCGGCACCACCCGGACCGCCGGGTCACGGACCGCCGCCGTGAGCAGGGCGGACGGCCAGCCCGGCGGGCGGCTGCCCTCGCCGACCGGAAGCAGCGCGCCAACCAGCGCCCGGACCATGTTGTGGCAGAACGCGTCGGCGACCACGCAGGCGACGGCCACGCCTGCCGCGTCCCTGTGCCAGTCGAGCCGCCGCAGCGCGCGCACTGTCGTCGCATCGTCGCGACGGCGGCAGAACGTCGCGAAGTCGTGCTCACCGACCAGACCGGCGGCGGCCGAGTTCATCGCCGCAAGGTCCAGGCCGCGCGGGTGCCACAGCGTGTCATGCCTGCGCAGCGGATCGGCGGCCGCCGGGTCGTCGCAGACCCGGTAGGAATAGCGCCGCCACAGCGCGGAAAACCGTGCGTCAAACCCATCGGGGGCGGGCCCTATCCGGTGCACCCGGACGTCGGGCGGCAGCGCGCGGGCAAGCCGCCGCAGGGCCGCGCCTGCGCCGGCTTCCCAGGGGTCCGCGGGCACGTCCGCGTGCGCCACCTGCCCCCGCGCGTGCACGCCGGCGTCGGTGCGCCCGGCTACGGTGAGCCGCGGCGCCTCGGCAAGCCGCAGCACCCGCTCAAGGGCCTGCGCGAGCACGTCCTCCACCGTGCGGCGGCCAGGCTGCGCCGCCCATCCGGAAAATCCCGTCCCGTCATAGGAAAGATCAATTCTTATCCGAACGGACAGCGCACCCTCCCCAGGTCCACCAGGGACGCCCCGGCAGGCGGGCAACGGGGCGCCTTCACGACCGCGGGCCGAAGAGACCCGCAGCGGGGATCCCTCCGGCCCACGATCGTGGCTGCCTGCCCGGACAAGCCGAGGCGTTGTCAGGCCTCGGTGTCGTCCTCGGCAGCGGCATCCGCTTCGGCGTCGCCGGCTTCCGCGATCACGTCAGCCGTCTCACCATCGTCGTCAACGTCCTCGTCGGCTGCCGCCTCGGACGTCTCTTCCCCGGTCTCTTCCGTCTCCGCATCGACCGCCCGCGCGTCTGCGCCGGTCTCCTCGGCGGTCTCCTCGGGAGCCGCGGCCGGAGCCGTCACGCGCCGCGTGCGGCGGCGCGGCCTTGGCGCCGCGACCTCTCCGCCCACCAACTCGATGACCGCCATCGGGGCGGCGTCACCCTTGCGCGGGCCGAGTTTCGTGATGCGGGTGTACCCCCCGTCACGGTCAGCGAAGCCGGGGCCGATCTCGGTGAACAGGGAGTGCACGATGCGCTTGTTGGGAACCACCGTCAGTACCTGCCGGCGGGCGTGCAGGTCACCGCGCTTGGCGAAGGTGATCAGCTTCTCCGCGTAGGGGCGGAGCCTGCGCGCCCGTGCCTCGGTCGTGGTGATCTTCCCATGCTCGAAGAGCGCGGCGGCCAGGTTCGCCAGCATGTGCTTCTGGTGAGCCGGGCTGCCCCCCATCCGGGCACCCTTGGTAGGCGTGGGCATTGAGACCCTTTCTGTAGCGCCGTCCCGGCGCAGTACCGCTAGTACTGCTCGGTCTCGACGTAGCTCTCTTCTTCTTCGCCGGGGAAGGCGTCCACGGCACTGCTCGGGTCGAACCCAGGCGGGGAGTCCTTGAGCGACAGGCCCATGTCGACCAGCTTCTGCTTGACCTCCTCGATGGACTTCGCGCCGAAGTTCCTGATGTCAAGCAGGTCCTGCTCGCTGCGCGCGACCAGTTCGCCAACGGTGTGGATGCCCTCGCGCTTGAGGCAGTTGTACGAGCGGACCGTAAGGTTCAGGTCCTCGATCGGCAGCGCCAGGTCGGCCGCGAGAGCGGCGTCGGTGGGGGACGGGCCGATGTCGATGCCCTCGGCGTCGACGTTAAGCTCCCTGGCCAGGCCGAACAGCTCGGTCAGCGTCTTGCCGGCGCTCGCCACCGCGTCGCGCGGGCGCATGCACGGCTTGGTCTCCACGTCGAGGATGAGCCGGTCGAAGTCGGTCCGCTGCTCGACGCGGGTGGCCTCCACCTTGTAGGTAACCCGCAGCACCGGCGAGTAGATCGAGTCGATCGGCACCCGGCCGATCTCCTGGCCCGGCTGCTTGTTCTGCGTCGCGGAGACGTAGCCTCGGCCGCGCTCGACGGTCAGCTCCATCTCCAGCTTGCCCTTGGCGTTCAGGGTGGCGATGTGCAGCTCGGGGTTGTGGACCTCGACGCCGGCCGGCGGCGCGATGTCGGCCGCGGTGACCTCACCAGGGCCCTGCTTGCGCAGGTACATCACGACCGGTTCGTCGTGCTCGGACGACACCACAAGTTCCTTCAGGTTAAGGATGATGTCGGTGACGTCTTCCTTGACGCCGGGCACGGTGGAGAACTCGTGCAGGACGCCCTCGATCCTGATGCTGGTGACGGCCGCACCCGGAATCGAGGACAGCAGCGTCCGCCGGAGCGAGTTGCCGATCGTGTAACCGAAGCCCGGCTCGAGCGGCTCGATCACGAACCTGGACCGGTAGTCGTCTACCTGCTCCTCGGCGAGCGAGGGGCGCTGAGCGATAAGCATTGAAACTTCCTTCCCGGCGACCGCTATATGACGCCGTGATCGGCGGGCCGGTGGCCCGGCCCGTAAAGCCCGCAGCGCCGCCATCCGTAGCGGCGCGGCGGTGATTACTTCGAGTAGTACTCGACGATGAGCTGCTCTTGGACCTGGGTGTCGATCTGGGCCCGGATCGGGAGCGAGTGCACGAGGATGCGCATCCGGTCCGGGACGACCTCCAGCCAGGCCGGCACCGTGCGCTCGCCGGC
>JASHPP010000264.1 GCA_030038035.1 Trebonia sp. | reverse complement strand
CGGCGTCGGCCCAGGCCCCGGCGCCTGATCCGGCCGTGATCCCGCCCGACGACGACCTCATGCGCGAGCACGGGGTGCTCAAGCGCGTGCTGCTCTGCTACCGGGCGATGATCGCCCAGGTGCAGGCCGGCGGGCAGCTCAGCCCCGCGCACGTGCAGGAGTCCGCCCTGATCATCCACGACTTCATCGAGGGATTCCACGAGGGCCTTGAGGAGGGCTACGTGTTCCCGCGGCTGCTGCGGGCCGGGCAGCTCACCGGCACCGTCACCACCCTGCTGACCCAGCACGCCCGCGGCCGGGTGATCACCCAGTTCCTCCTCGCGCACACGACCGGCGGGCAGCTGGCCAGCCCGGGCATGCGGACCCGGCTCACCGGGGCGATGCAGGCGTTCGTCCGGATGTACGAGCCGCACGAGGCGCGCGAGGACACGGTGGTGTTCCCGGCGTTCCGCCAGCTCGTGCCGGCGGCGGAGCTGACCAGCCTCGGCCAGTACTTCGCCGACCTGCAGCAGCAGCAGTTCGGCACCGACGAGTTCACCGCGATGGTCGGCCGGGTGGCCGGCATCGAGCAGGAGCTCGGCGTCTACGACCTGAACCAGTTCACCCCGCAAGTCAGCCAGTACTCCTGACCACAGGCGCCGCTGTCCGTTCGGGAAAATTTTTAAATCCTTATCCCGAACGGGCGCGGCTGCCTGCCCCGGGCGGACCCTCAGGCGGTGGCGGCCGAGCGCCAGCCGGCGTGGTAACTCTCGCGCACCACGGCCGAATACGGCGCCGGGCTCACGATCGCCCGCACCCCGAGCTGCTCGTGCGGCTGCACGGTCGTCTTGCGGCTGCCGCCGCCTGGCTCGCCCCAGACCACGGTCACCTCGGCGCCGATCGGGACGTCGGGGTTGACCGTGGCCAGCGACAGCGCGGTGCGCTCGTTCGCGCTGTAGCCGGTGAACAGCGACAACCCGACCAGGTTCCCGTCGGCGTCCAGGATCGAGTCGAAGTTGGAGGAGCCGTAGTTGGCGTTCGGCAGGTCGAAGAACTGGTAGCCGGGCCCCGGGTACACGGGGGAGGCGAGCAGCCTGGCGACGTCGTCGGCGTTCCAGGCGAGGGTCACCTTGCGCCGCTGGGTTTCCGGGGTGACGGCCGCCAGCGCGTCCCGCCCCACGAAGTCGTGGTCGAACTTGACGAACGACCCGTAGCCGAGCTCCCACGGGTTGAGGTAGTAGTCCTCGATCCGGTCCGACACGAAGCTGCCGGCCAGGGCGTTCGTCGCCTCGTAGCTGTCAGGGCCGAGCCATTCGCGGTAGGGCCGCAGTTCCTCGGCGGTGTAGATGGCGGGCAGCGGCGACGGGATCCAGCCCGATTCCAGCGTGTTGCACGAGTAGGCCCGCGCGCCGCACGGCTCGAGCCCGAACTCGCGGCCGGCCTCCAGGACCGCGTCCCTGACCTTGTCAAAGCTCTCGTACCGGCCCCAGATCTCCAGCCCGGGGGCGCCCGCCATGCCGTGCCGCAGGGTACGGACCTGCTCCCCGGCGATCGTCATGTACCCCATGTGGAAGAAGCGCACCTGCTCCATCGGGCCGCCGTTGAGCTTCTCGATGACCGGCCAGGCGTTCGGGCCCTGGATCTGGAAGCGCCACACCTCCCGGGTGACCGGCTTGCCGTACGGGCGCGACGGCGACCGGTTGTCCAGCCGGATGTCGACGTTGTAGCCCTTGCTGCCCGCGAACGTCAGGTAGTTGGCGACGGGGGCGCGCCCGACGAACACGAACTCCTCCTCCGCCAGGTGGAACAGGATGCCGTCGCCGATGACGCCGCCTTCCGGGCCGACGGGGACGAACTGCTTGGCCGTGTTGACGGGGAACTTCGCCATGCTGTTGATGGCGGCGCCGTTGAGCAGGCGCAGCGCGTCAGGCCCGGAGACGAACAGGTTGGCCATGTGGTGCGTCTGGTCGTAGAGGACCGCGGTCTCGCGCCAGGCGATCACCTCGCGGCGCCAGTTGGTGAACTCAGCGGGGACGACCGGGTAGATGTAAGCGCCGAGCTGGGAGTTGCGGAGCAGCTCTACCGTGTTTCCCGCATTGTCCAGCACTTCCTGCAGGTTCTTCGCACTCATGTGTCATCCCGTTCTTCTGCGGCGGCGGCCGGTTCCGGTCGGCGAGAGTCTTTTGTGACGTAACGGACGTCGGTCCCGCGATACGGTCAGAGTACGCATTCGCGGGCGGTCACATGCTAGCGCCGGGCCACGCGCTCCCGGGAGGGCCACCCGCCTGCCAGCGGGAACGGCGGTGACCTCGTGAGCACGGATCCGGTGAAGATCACGGGCATCACGATCACGCCGGTCGCCTTCGCCGACCCGCCGCTGCTGAACGCGGTCGGCGTCCACGAGCCGTACGCGCTGCGCGCCGTCGTCGAGATCGCCACCGACGCCGGGCTGACCGGGCTCGGCGAGACCTACGCCGATGAGCATCACCTGGGCGCGCTGCGTGCCGCCGCGCGTGCGATCGAGGGCGCGGACGCCTACCACACGCTTGACATCTACCGCCGGGTAGCGGCCGTCGCCGGCGGCGGCGGCCGCGCCACCTCGTCGGGCCTGACCGGCGACAACGCGGCCGCCGACCGGGTGTTCTCGCCCTTCGAGGTCGCCTGCCTGGACATCCAGGGCAAGGCCGCCGGCCGTCCGGTCGCCGACCTGCTCGGCGGCGCGGTCAGGGACGAGGTGCCGTTCTCGGCTTACCTGTTCTACAAGTGGGCCGCCCACCCCGGCCGCGACCCGGACGACTGGGGCGAGGCGCTCGACCCGGACGGCATCGTCAGGCAGGCCAGCCGGATGGTCGGCGAGTACGGCTTCACGGCGCTGAAGCTCAAGGGCGGGGTCTTCCCCCCGGACGTGGACATCGCGGCCATCCGCGCGCTGCGGCGGGCCTTCCCCGGCCATCCGCTGCGGCTGGACCCGAACGCCGCGTGGACCCCCGGCACGGCGATCGGCGTGGCCCGCGACCTGGACGGCGTGCTCGAGTACCTGGAGGACCCCACGCCCGGCATCGACGGCATGGCCCAGGTGGCCAGGCGCGCCCCGATGCCGCTGGCCACGAACATGTGCGTGGTGGCGTTCGGCCACCTGCCGCCGGCCATCAGGGAAGGCGCCGTGCAGGTGGTGCTGTCCGACCACCATTACTGGGGCGGCCTGCGCAGGTCGAGGCTGCTCGCCGGGATATGCGAGACGTTCGGCCTCGGCCTGTCCATGCACTCGAACTCCCACCTCGGCATCAGCCTGGCCGCGATGGTGCACCTGGCCGCGGCCACCCCGAACCTGGGCTACGCCTGCGACACCCATTGGCCGTGGAAGACCGAGGACGTCGTCACGGGGACGCCGCTGGCGTTCCAGGCCGGGGCCGTCCGCGTCCCCGACGGCCCCGGCCTGGGCGTCGAACTCGACCGCGACGCGCTGGCCGCGCTGCACGAGCAGTACCTGCGGTGCGGGATCCGCACCCGTGATGACACCGGCTACATGCGCCGCGTCGACCCCGGCTACCAGCGCGAGCAGCCCCGCTGGTGAAGCGCCCGCGACGGGCGCGACGATGGGCGGCGGCGGTACCGCGCCGACGCCGTCGCGGACGGGGGCACCGCGTGGCGGGCTGACCGGCACGGTTGGGGGGAGAACCGAGCGGTGCGGTACCGCCGCACACTGTAACCGTACAAGTCAGCTCGAACTCGGACAAGGGCTTCTCGCCGTGGGCGAAACGGGAATGGACGCCTGTCACGCCTGATACCGGACGTGGCATCGGCGCTGTTGGAAATCGGTCAGCTGACCGATGTTTCTCGCTGCAACTTGCACGACTATTTTTCTTGCAACCGGCGCCCGAGCACCCCCCGGAATTCGCTCGGGACCTTCCCAGGGAGCAGCCGCGCGGGGCGCCTTCCCGCGGCGCGGCCGCTCCGGCCGGCCCGCGAAGGAGGCACGACGAACACGATGGCGCCGACACTGTCCCGTCCGGCCGGGCTCCAGGCGTGCCGCGTCCGGCTGGCCACGGGTCCGGCCGCGGCCGCGCAAGCGCGCAGCCAGGTCCGGGCCGTCGTCTGCGCCTGGGATGTCCCGGTCGACGCGGAGACCGGGCGGGGCCTGCTGCTCGCCGCCACCCTGTCGGCCGAGTGGGGGTGCTACCGCACCCCTGCGGGCAAGGTCGTGTACTTCACGCTCGCGTGCCAGCCCGGGGTTCCCGAGCCGAGACAGCCCGCGAGCGCGGCGGGGTCACCGTGACGCGATCGTGCGCAGCGCCGACTCCCTGGCGATATCTGTCCGCGAATGGACGTCGAGCTTCTTCAGGATGTGCGAGACGTGCGTCGCCACGGTCCGCCGGGACAGCAGCAGCCTGGCCGCGATGTCGGGGTTGGACAGCCCCTCCTGGACGAATGCGGCGATCTTGACCTCGGTCGGGGTGAGGCTGTCCCAGCCGCTGCGCGCCCGCCGGTGCTTGGAGTGCGGCCCGCGCCTGATGCCGTGGGCGCGGAACGCGGCCTGCAGCCTGGCGACGTCGGCGGCGGCGCCAAGAGCGGTGTAGACCTCCACGGCGGCGGTGAACGCGGCCCGCGCCTGCGCGCGGTCCCCGGTGCCGACGAACTGCGCGGCGGCCGCCTCGAGCGCCTTCGCCCGCGGCAGCGGCCAGCCGGCCGCCTCGTAGCGCTCCGCGGCCGCGAGCAGCCGTGGCGCGTCGTGGTCCAGCATGCCCCGGCAGTACAGCGCGTTCGCCTGCCGGTGCGGGATCTGCGATCCGGCGGCGAGCGCGGCGGCGTGCTCCGCCAGCAGCCCCGCGGTGCCCAGGTCGCCGGTCTGCGTGGCGAGGCGGACGGCGTCGGCGAGCAGGTCCTCGACCTCGAGGTCTTCCGCGCTGCCGTCGAACGCGCCGGCCAGCGCGGCGAGCGCGTCAGGCAGCGCGCCGTCGAGCTCGCGGTCCAGGCTCCGGGCCAGCGCCAGCCGGCCGATCAGCCGCTGCCCGAGCCGTTCGGCGTGCGGGACGGCGGCGGCGAGGTAGCGGCGCGCCGCGGCGGCCTGGTCGCGGTGGAAGCTGATCACGGCGGCGATGCCGAGGTCGGAGCAGGCCAGGGCGGGTTCCTTCAGGTTCTCTGGCAGGATCGCCGCCTCGGCGAGCGCGTCGTCCCAGCGCCCCGTTTCGAACAGCAGCTGGCTGAGGGCGCCGTGCGCCTGCGCGAGCCGGATCGCGGTGCCGACCTGGTCCGCGAGGTCGCGCGCCGCCGCGGCGGCGGCAAGCGCCGCGGCGTGCTGGTCGAGGCTGCCGAGCGTGATGGCCTTGTTGACCTGCACGAGCAGCCGCAGGTCGGTCAGCGCCTGATCGGATTCGGTCACGGTGAGCGCCTGGTCGAACAGCGGCAGCGCGTCCGCCATGCGCCCCTGCACCCCGGTCACGGCCGCCATCATGAGCAGGGCCCAGCCCATGGCCCAGTTGTCGCCCGCCTCGGCGGCGGTCGCGAGCGCGCTGGCGGCGGCCCGGCCTGCCTTGTCGAACTCGCCAAGGAAGCTGTGCATGCGTGCCGCGAGCACGAGCAGCCTGGCGCGGTGCCGTGCCGAGATCCCTGGCGCGGCCAGCGCCCGGTCCAGCGTCGCCAGCGACTCGGCGGACAGGCCTGCCAGCATGCGGCACTGCGCCAGCGTCCAGTGCAGGTCGACGAGGAGGTCGGGCTCGCGCGTCTGCTCGATGGCGCGGCTGGCCACCTGCTCGGCCGCCGCCCTGTCGCCGGTGCGGTACAGGGCGTCGGCGAGCCGGCTGGCGAGCCAGCCCTGCTGGGCCGCGTCAGCCCGGGCGCCCGCGACCGCCCGGGCGAGCAGTTCCGCGGCCACCCCTGGCGCCTGGCCGACCAGCTGGTCGGCGGTGCGGGCCAGCCAGTCAGGCACCCACTCGTCCGCCTGTCCGGCCGCGCCGTCACGT
>JASHPP010000263.1 GCA_030038035.1 Trebonia sp. | reverse complement strand
GGGCTCGGCGCTCCTGCTGCGGGTGCCGCGCTGACCACGCTGGCCACGCTGGACGCGGCAGCGCTCGCCGAACGCGTGCGCGCCGGGGACGTCCGCGCCCTCGCCAAGGTGATCTCGATGGTCGAGAACGGAGAAAGCGGGGTCCGTTCGGTAATAAAGGACCTGGCCCCCATGGTCGCGGGCGCGCGGGTCATCGGCCTGACGGGGGCGCCGGGCGCGGGAAAATCCACCGTGACCAGCGCACTTGTCAAGGCGTTGCGCGCCCGTGGGGAGCGGGCCGCGGTGCTCGCGGTGGACCCGTCGTCGCCGTTCTCCGGCGGCGCGCTGCTCGGTGACCGGGTGCGGATGCAGGAGCACGCGACCGACCCCGGCGTGTTCATCAGGTCGATGGGGAGCCGCGGCCAGCTCGGCGGGCTGGCCGCCGCGACCCCGCAGGCGATCCGGGTGCTCGACGCCGCCGGGTTCGGGGTGATCCTGATCGAGACCGTCGGCGTGGGGCAGGCCGAGGTGGAGATCGCGGCGGCCGCGGACACGACGGCGCTGCTCGTCGTGCCCGGCATGGGGGATGCGGTGCAGGCGGCGAAGGCGGGGGTGCTCGAGGTCGCCGACGTGCTCGTCGTGAACAAGGCGGACCGGCCGGAAACCCAGCGGACGGTCCGCGACCTGCGGTCGATGATCGCGCTTTCCGCCGGGCGGTGGAGGCCGCCGGTGGTGACGACGGTCGCGACCTCGGGCGAGGGGGTGGACGAGCTGGTCCGCCAGCTGGACCGGCACTGGGCGTGGCTGGCGGAAAGCGGCGAGCGGGCGCGGCAGCGGCTGGCCCGGGCGCGCGATGAGGTGAGCGCGCTGGCGTTCGGCGCGGTGCGGGCGCGGCTTGAGGTACCTGACGAGCTCGCGGCCCGGGTGGCGGACGGCAGGCTGGGCCCGCACGAAGCGGCCGAGGAGCTGCTCGCCAGCGTCGGTCTTTAAGACACTGACGCCGAACGATCCCTGGCGACTGCCCGCCGTCACTTGACTGTGACGTAGATCATCGGCGCCATCCAGCCCAAGTGCGTGGAGTTGCCGACGTATTCGGCCGACCAGGTGGCGGACGCGGGATCGGTGAAGGTCGCGCTGAATTTGCCGCTTGAATTGGTGCGCGGCACCGCGATATAGTACCACTTTTTGCTTCCTTTTTCGAGGAAGATGATTTGTACCGGCTGGTTGGCGTAGTTCCGCCAGCCTCCCAGGTAGAACTGCAGGATTCCGCTGACGGTAAGCTTTCCTCCGCTGCCGACGGTCCGCTTTGACACGCTGAATGACGTGATGCGGTCCTCGTACTTCCACGCGAGCACCTTGCCGCTTGCCGCGGACAGGAAACCCGTGCCCGCCACGTTGGTGGTCCCGGCGTACCACGCGCGGTAGTACGCGTAGTTCCGCTTCGCTTCGAGCGTGCCGCTGAACGCCCAGCCGCCGTTGCCGCACACGACGCTCTGCTTGGGCACGGTGCCCAGCGTGTGCCACGGCCCGTTGGGGCCCGCCGCGTACTGGATGGTCAGCCCGGACAGCGAGGGAATGTAGCCGGGGGTCCCGGCCGCGAGCGCCAGGCAGCCGCGGAAGCTGACCTGCCAGGACGTGTTCAGCGTCGCCTGGAAGCCGCTGATGACCGTGGGCAGGCTGACCTTCATCGGCAGCGTGACGCTCGCCGCGCTCAGGTACTCGCCGCCGGCCCGCAGCACCCAGTGCAGGCTGGCGGACTCCTTTGGCAGCGCGGCGCTGAACCCGCCCGCGCCGTTGGTGACGGCCACCGCCACCGGGGTGTTGCTGTCGGGCCCGTCGTAGATGTCCACGGTCTCGGCTGACAGGGGCTCGGACGTCCCGTCCGGGTCGTAGCTGACGGTCCCGCCGACCGTCACCTTGCTGCCGTAGGTCACGCTCTTCGCCGACAGGCTGGCCGAGATCGCGACCTGGTCGGTTTGCACCGTGAAAGTCGTCGTCGGGGTGGTCGCGCCGGCGACGGTCGTGGTCGGCTGGACCGCGACGGTGAACTGCTCCCCGGGCTGCGGGTCGGTGAACGGGAAGCTGAAGTCGCCGTTGGCGTCCGTGGTCAGGGTCACCTGATTGAGGACCGAGTCTTCCAGCACGACCGGCTGGTCCGCGTAGGCCACGGGGGTTGTGCTGCCCGGGGCCAGCATGGTGACCGTGCCGGTGAGGGCCGGCTGCTCGTTGTCGTGGCTGAGCACGGAGTTGACCTGCACGGTGATCGACGGCGTGTCCTGGAAGGCGACGGGCGGTGCGGCGTCCACGCCCGTGATCACGGTTCCGTCCGCGAACGTGACGTCCACCGTCACGTCGTAGGTGCCGAGCGGCAGGCCGTCAGGGGGCGTGCCCTCGGTGACCGGCGCGGTCCACGTGCTGCTGCCCGTGTCGGCGTCGGAGGCGGTCTCCTGGAGAGTCAGGTCCAGCGTGTCGGCGCTGGTGCTGGTGTCCCACAGGTGCGCGAGCACGTCGCTGAGCGGCGAGGTGGAGTCCGCCGTTACCACCAGCTCCTCGACGCCCGAGGTCGCGGTAATGGCAGCGGAGACGTCCGTGACCGTGTCGATGGGACTGGCCGCCGGGGCCGGCATCGCGAGGCCGGCCGAGCGCGTGGCGCTGGCCGCGGCCGCGCCCGCGGTCGCGCTCAGCTGCGCGGAAGCCAGCCCGATCAGGGCAGCTGCGAGTGCGAGGATTATCAGCACCCGTGACCGTGACATCTTGGCTCCAAAGCGGCGGCGAAACACCCGAAGTAATTATCGGCTCACAATTCACCAGAAACCAGCGCCCGACGACGCTGCGTCAGTCGCATAATAGACGACAATCTATAGAGCCCTGTCGTCCGGCTGTCCGTTGTCGAGTTCGCCCGGATCCCGGCAATCCAAGCACTAGCTATTGCCGGTCTTCGGACGCAGATGTTGCAGATTCGCTGTTTTGCGCTGTCATGATACGTGCCTGCGGGGGTGCCTGAGCCGTCCCGAGTTCGTCCGCGGACCGCCTGCCTGCGTAGTGTGTCCGGTGTGCGAAAAGCGCTTGAACTGCCCTTCGACCCGATCGATCGGGCGGCGCGTATCTGGGAGCGCCGGTTCGGGCCGTCGTCCGCGATGGCGGCGGTCACCTCGATCATGCGCGCCCAGCAGATCCTGATAGCCGAGCTCGACGCGGTCCTGCGCCCGTACGGACTGACGTTCGCCAGGTACGAGGCGCTCGTGCTGCTGTCGTTCAGCCGCGCGGGGGCGCTGCCGCTGCGGGTGATGGGGGAACGGCTCATGGTTCACCCGACCAGCGTGACGAACACCGTGGACCGGCTGGAGGCGCAGGGCATGGTCGTGCGGAGGCAGAACCCTGACGACGGCCGCGGACGGCTCGCGGAGATCACCGAACGCGGCAGGGACGCGGTCCAGCAGGCCACCCGCGACCTGATGGCGGCCGAGTTCGGCATGGGGGAGTACTCAGAAGGCGAGCGCGGCGAGCTGTTTACCCTGCTGCGCGGGCTGCGCCTGACCGCGGGCGACTTCATCGCGGGCTAGTTCCCCGGCGTGATCGCGGTGGCAGGCGCCCAGGTGCCGCCGCCGTTGAAGGTCATCCAGATCTCGTGCAGCGCCGGGTCGGCCGCCACCGCGACCCCCTGGCTGTTCGTCGTCATGCCGACATAGGTGAACCCGCCAGCGGGCGCGCCCGCGCCGGTGACGGTCGCCGGCTTCCACTGCGAGGCGCCCGCCGGCAGCACGTAGAGCCCGTTGGTCGTGGCGAGCACGAGCGTCCCGTCCGGCGCCGCGGCCAGCGATGTCGGGGTGCCGATGGACGCGATGCCCGACCACGCGGCGGCGGGCTGGGGTGTCCAGATCGCTCCGCTGTCGTCCGACGTGTAGACCGTGACGGCGCCGGACGAGGGCCCGGCGCACGCGACCGCCAGGTTGGCCGAGTCCTGCAGGGCGAGCAGCGCGCGGGACGGCAGTCCGTTGGCCTGGGCCGGCCCGGGCTGGCAGTCGACGGTACCCGCCTGCTGCCAGACGCCGCCGATCGGACCGGAGTAGAGCGCCCCGTTCGGCGCGATCAGGTATCCGGTGGTGGACGTGAGCGCGAGCACCGCCGACGTGGCGGCGCCGCCGTCGGTGAGGCCGTTCGTCGGGTCGCCGACGGGCACCCAGTCGTCGTTGCCGGCGGACGTGGTCATCAGCGTGTACCTGGTGCAGTCCGCGGCGAAGTCCGCGCCGGTGCCCGAGCACGTGGCGAACAGCGCGTAAGCCCGGTGGTTCACCGTCTCGAGGTCGGTGACCCGCTGCCCGTCGGTGTCGACCTGGTTCCAGGTGGTCCCGCCGTCGTGCGTGGCCCACAGCCCGGGCCCGAACGCCCACCCGTTCACGCCGTCGAGGAACCTGATCGCGCTCACACCGACGGCGCCGTCCGGTCCGCTGGTCTTCGGCGCCGGCCCGCCCTCCCAGGTCTGCCCGGCGTTGTCCGTGCGCACGATCGACGTGCAGATGTAGGGGTTCTGGTCGGCGCAGTGCCCTGCCGTGCCGCCCTGCCCGATCGCCCAGCCGAGCTGCGTGCTGACGAAAGTGACCGACACCGGCTGGAAGTTGGCGGGGACCGGGTGCAGCGCTCCGCTGCCCGCGGTCGAGGTCGCCGGCGACGCGAGCCGGCTCCCCGACCCGGTCGGCCGCGGCGTTCCGCTGTTCGACGCGGGACTGCTTCCCGCCGCAACCGGGGTTCCCGTCACCGGTGAGGGGGCGACGCGCAGCGCCAGCACGTTCGGCACGGCGACCGCGGCCGCCGCGGCCACGGCGGCCGCCGACGCCAGCGTGATGGCGAGCTTGCGCAGCTTGCGGCGCCGTGCCTTGCGGGTGATCAGCTGGAACGTGCCCGGCGGTGGCGGCAGCGGCCGCACCTGCTGGTTCAGCCAGCTGTCGAGGGGATCGCGATTGTCGTTACCTGGCATCGCACGCACCGTTTCCGCCCGCGCTGTTTCCGCCCGCGCCGCGTGTCCTGCCGTGACCGCCCGCGGCGTTAGCCGCGAGCGCCTCCTTCAGCCGCGCCCTGGCATGGTACAGGTCTGCCTTGATCGTGCCTTCCGGCCGCTTGAGCAGCAACGCGATCTCCCGCACCCCGAAGCCGGCGTAGTAGTGCAGCAGGAACGGGTCGCGCAGCCGGGCGGGCAGGGCCTGGATCAGCTCGCGGACGTCGACCTCCTGCGCCGGGTCGGAGAACGGCTCGTGTTCCGCGCCGGCGGACACGCTGCGCATCGCCCGGCGCTCCCGCTCCGTCTTGCGCCAGTGGTCCCGCACCAGGTTGGTCGCGATCATGTACAGGTAGCTTTGCGGATTGTCGAGCTTGTCGGGGCTTGTCCACTTCGAAAGCAGCCGCACGAACGCCTCGGAAGCGATCTCGTGCGCGGTCTCGTCGTCGTCCACAAGCCGCCGGACCCAGCCTGCCAGCTTCGGGTAGTTAGCGGTGAACAACTGCTCGGCCAGCGCGCGGCGGGCGCCCGTGCCGGAGGTGAGCGTGGCGTAAGGGCCGGTCTCGGCGCTCGCGTCCGTGCCCACCGGACCTCCCTGCTTCCGCGCTGCCCGCCATTCGTCATCTGGAGCCGTGGCGGTCAGCGCGGCGCCGGCGCCACCGAAGGTGATGAGTTCATCAAGCGGTGGTGCATCCCCGAGGGTATTTGTCGGGTACATCAATGGGTACCACACCTTCGCACGGCAGCGGCAGGGCTGTTTTCCCGGACTTTCCCGGACTGTTGTCCCTAATGGACGCCGCTCGCCGCCGGCCGGTTGCGATTTTTTCTCCCCACGATTCGCGGTTGCCTCTCCCGCACCGCCCTGCCCAGCCAAACCCGGCGCTCGCCAGGCCCGGCCCGCCCGGTCCGCCCGGCCCGCCCGACCCGCCCCCCGGCCGGCCGCCGGCCGGGGCAAACCACCCATATCGGGCGCGATCTGCCCTGCGCAGCCAAGTTAGGACCCGATCCGCAGGGACAAAACATGACAAAACCGGGCATCGGGGCTGCGGCTCGGGTCCTAAGTTAGCCGCCTGATCCGTGCCCGGTGCGGCGCGGGTGAGCTAGGCTGGTTCCGGTAGATAGTAGGACGTCCTACTATCTCGGCCGGCCGGCTGGCAGCCTGAGGGGAAGTCCGTGATGACGGAGCAGAAAGTGACGACGCAGACCGGGGAAGCGGACGTGACCGGGCGCGCGCGCTGGCGGCGCGCCTACGACGCGGCCGCCAAGCGCGACGCCGACTTCACCACGCTGTCCGGCCTGCACGTCGATCCGGTGTACGGCCCGCCGGACGGCGCGGAACCCCCCGCTGGCATCGGGTGGCCGGGCGAGTTCCCGTTCACCAGGGGCCTGTACGCAACCGGTTACCGCGGCAAGCCGTGGACGATCAGGCAGTTCTCCGGGTTCGGCAACGTGCGGCAGACCAACGAGCGGTACAAGATGCTGATCAACGCGGGCGGCAACGGCCTGTCCGTCGCGTTCGACATGCCCACGCTGATGGGCCGCGACTCCGATGACCCGCGATCCGCAGGCGAGGTCGGGCAGTGCGGCGTGGCGGTCGACTCGGCCAGGGACATGGACGCGCTCTTCGCCGGGATTCCGCTCGACGCGACGACCACGAGCATGACGATCAGCGGGCCGGCCGTCCCGGTCTTCTGCATGTACCTGGTCGCCGCGGAGCGCCAGGGCAAGGACATCACGGCCCTCGACGGCACCCTGCAGACCGACATCTTCAAGGAGTACATCGCCCAGAAGGAATGGCTGTTCGCCCCCGAGCCGCACCTGCGGCTGATCGGCGACCTGATGGAGTTCTGCAGCCGGCATGTGCCCAGGTACAAGCCGCTGTCCGTGTCCGGCTACCACATCAGGGAAGCCGGCTCCACCGCCGCTCAGGAGCTGGCGTTCACCCTCGCCGACGGCTTCGCTTACGTGGAGCTCGGCATCAAGCGGGGTCTTGACGTCGAGGAGTTCGCGCCCGGCCTGTCGTTCTTCTTCGACGCGCACATCGACTTCTTCGAGGAGGTCGCCAAGTTCCGCGCGGCCCGGAGAATCTGGGCCCGCTGGCTGCGCGACGTCTACGGCGCGGGGACCGAGCGGGCCCAGTGGCTGCGGTTCCACACCCAGACCGCGGGCGTCTCGCTGACCGCCCAGCAGCCGGACAACAACGTGGTCAGGACCGCCATCGAGGCGCTGGCCGCGGTCCTCGGCGGCACGAACTCGCTGCACACCAACGCGCTCGACGAGGTCCTCGCGCTGCCGAGCGAGAAGGCCGCCGAGATCGCGCTGCGCACCCAGCAGGTGATCATGGAGGAAACGGGCGTGGTCAACGTGGCCGACCCGCTCGGCGGGTCGTGGTACGTGGAGGCGCTGACCGACCGGCTCGAGGCCGAGGCCGAGGAGATCTTCAGCCGGATCCGGGCGATGAGCCCGGACGGATCGATGACCGGCGGGATCCTGCGCGGCATCGAGGACGGGTGGTTCTCCGCCGAGATCGCCGAGGCCTCGTTCGCCTACCAGCGCAAGCTGGAGAAGGGCGACAAGCTGGTGGTGGGAGTGAACTGCTACACCGAGACCGTTGAGAAGCCGATCGAGATCCTGCGGGTGGGCCACGAGATCGAGGTCGAGCAGGCCCGCGAGCTGCGCGCCCGCCGGGCGGCCAGGAACACCGCGGCCGTGGACGCCGCGCTGGCGCAGATGGTCGCGGCGGCGAGGTCAGGCGAGAACATGATTCCGCCGATGATCGCCGCCGCCGGGGCCGAGGCCACGCTCGGCGAGATCTGCGACGCGCTGCGCGCCGAATGGGGCAGCTACTCCGAGGTGCCCGCCTTCTAGGCCCGGCCGGCAGCAGGCTGATGCGGTTACCGGCGCGGGGCATCGCGGCGGATGCGGCAGGATGGAGACATGAACCAGCCTCGGGACTTCTCCCTCCATGGCGCCATTGACCTCGGGGCACGGCAGGCCGCTGCCCAGCGCAGGCAGCGGGCGGCAGAGCAGGGCTCGGCCGCCGACGGTCAGTCGGACACGGTCATCGACGTCACCGACGAGACCTTCAACACCGATGTAATAGCCAGGTCCCAGCAGGTCCCGGTCATCCTCGACCTGTGGGCCGAGTGGTGCGGACCGTGCAAGCAGCTCAGCCCGGTCCTGGAAAAGCTGGCGGCCGAGGCCGGCGGCGCCTTCGTGCTGGCCAAGGTCGACGTGGACGCCAACCCTCAGCTCAGTGCCGCCCTGCAGGTGCAAAGCATCCCGATGGTCGTCGCGGTCATCGCGGGCCAGATCGCCGACGGCTTCCTCGGCGCGATGCCCGAGGCGCAGGT
>JASHPP010000262.1 GCA_030038035.1 Trebonia sp. | reverse complement strand
TTCACCCGTTCCTCGGTCCGGTCGCCGATCTGTTGTGCACGCGCCCACGCCGCGTCCTCGGTCTCGCCCAGGATCGGGCGCAACGAGATCGAAAAGCGCGGGGAGCGTCCGTATTTCGCCGCGACTTCGCGGATCTGCGCGATACGCTCGGCGATCCCGGCGAGCGGCTCCCCCCAGAGCATGTAGGTGTCCGCGTTTTTTGCTCCGGCCTCGAGCGCCGGGCCCGACGCGCCGCCGAAGTAGAGCGGGATCCCCGCCTCGGTCGCCGGCTGCACGATGCTGTATGCACCCTCGAACTTGTAGAACTCGCCTTCGTAGTCGAATGGCTCGGCTGAGGTGAGCGTCCGGCGGAGAATCTCCATGTACTCCGCGGTCCGCCGGTAACGGTCGTCGTGCGGAAGGAAATCGCCGTCGCGGTGCTGGTCGGCCTCGTCGCCACCGGTAATGAAGTGCACCGCGACGCGGCCGCCGCCGGTCAGGTTGTCAAGCGTTGCGAGCTTGCGCGCGACGATGGTCGGCTGAGCGAACCCGGGCCGGTGCGCGATCAGCACCCGAAGCTTCTCGGTGACGTGGAGCGCGTGCGACGCGACCGCGAACCCGTCGGCCCTGGTCGCGCCGTAGCCGACGAGCGCCGTATCGAACCCGGACGCCTCGTGAGCACGGACAAACCGGGTGATGTACTCGGTGTCGAAGACGGGACGGCTGGCACCGCGCACTGCTGCGAGCGGGCCATCGCCGCCCTCGGCCCCTCCGAACGGTGAGACCATTCCTCCGACGATCTCGATCGGCATCTCAGACTCCTTCTGCGGTCCCCCGGCCGCCCCGCTCAATTGTATACTATTCCTATCGCTATAATAGCAATTCGGATACGGGGATGTCGAGCGGCCGGTCGGCGTCCCGCGGGAACGCCTGGCGCTCTGCGGTCGGCTCGGGCAGCCGGCCGCGAGTATCCAACTCCGCCCGCACCTGGCAGGCTTAGCCCCACTCCCCCGGGGTTGCGCCGTCCCGGGCGGCATCATCGCCGTCACCGTCCGTGCCCCAGTAGTGACAGTCAGGATTGCCGGGCGTAACGTTGGGTGAAAGTCGCAGCGGTGCGACGGGAACCATACGCATGGCCAGGGGGCGCAGGCCGGACAAGCCGTGTTGGGGTGGTCCGAGTCGGCAGGCGGTCCGGTGAGCCTGACCAGTCTCAAGCCGACAAGCAATCTCGCGGTCCACTGCTCGCCAGCCGGCTGAGCTGCAGAATCCCCGCGATTGTCAACGCAGGGGCCCGCGCCGATTCGCGGGCAGACGACCGCGGTCCGGCCATGTGATGAATGCAAGCGGCTTGATTTGGGGGCATGGCCATGACCGAGCCGAATCCCACCCAGCACCTGCCAACCGAAGGCGGCCAGGCGATCCCGAGGCAGCGTCGGGAGCCCGCCAGTCCCGCTACCCGGCCAGAGACCGAAGGGCCAGTCTGGCGCGACACCCTCAAGGGCACGGCGAAGAAATTCGTCCGTGACCGGTGCAGCATGTGTGCGGCGAGCCTGGCATACCACTGGTTCCTCGCCCTGTTCCCGGCGCTGATCGCGCTGCTCGGCCTGACCAGCCTCCTGCACTTCGGAACGGGCACGGTGCACAGGCTGGTGACTGGCCTGGACAAGGCGCTGCCGCCCGGGGCGTCCGGGGTCTTCACCCAGGCGGTGCAAAGCGCGAGTAGCCGGTCTACCGCGGGATCGATCACGGCGCTGGTCGTCGGCGTGGTGGTGGCGCTGTGGGCTGCCTCGGGCGGCATGGCGGCGCTCGAAACCGGGCTAGACGTAGCCTACGGGGTTCCTGATCGCAAGTTCGCGGCCAAACGGCTGCGGACTGTCCCGCTGATGCTGGCGACCGTCGTCCTCGGCGGTGCAGCGGCGGCGCTGATCGTGTTCGGCCCGTCGATCGGCTACGGGATCGAGGGTCACCTGTCCTTCGGACATGCCGCGTTCCTGGCCTCGTGGACTGTGGTCCGATGGCTCGTGACGATCATCGCGATCACTCTGCTGTTTTCCTTTTACGACTACTACGCGCCGAACCGGCCCTCGCCGCGATGGCAGTGGTCTAGCGCGGGTGGCCTGGCGAGCGCGGTTATCTTCCTGATCGCATCGCTCGGTTTCTCTTTCTACGTGACCAAGTTCGGCTCGTACGGCAAGACCTACGGCGCGCTCGCCGGGGTCGTCATTCTCTTGTTCTGGCTGTACCTGGCCGGACTGGCGGTGCTCGTGGGCGGTGAGCTGAACGCCCAGATCCGGGGCGACGCGGCGGCGAAGGCAGCCGAGCCGCGCTCGCAGGTTGCCTAGGTCCTCAGTAGCTCAAGACGGCCTTCGATGAAGGGGGCATCATGGAACATCCAGTAGATGGCGCGCAGCCATCCGCGCCCCGGGCACGATCCACGGGCGAACTAGTGAAGTCGCTGTCCGAGCAGGTCTCGGTGCTCGTTCGCGACGAGCTGAAGCTCGCCCAGCTGGAGATGACCCGGAAGGGCAAGCAGGCCGGGGTCGGCGCCGGGCTGCTGGGAGGTGGCGGCATCCTGGCGTTCTATGGCGGGGGCTGCCTCATCGCGTGCGCGATCGTCGCGATCAGCGCAGCGGTGTCGGCGTGGCTCGCAGCCCTGATCGTGGGCGCGGCCCTGCTGGCCGTCGCCGGGGTAGCAGCCCTGCTAGGGAGAGGACGCCTGCAAAAGGCCGCGCATCCCGTGCCTGAGCAGACCGTTGCGAGCATCAAGACCGACGTCGACGTGATCAGGGAAAGGGTCAGGCGATGACTACCAGAGAAGGGGAGGAAGCAAGGCCCGAACAGCGAACTGCCGTCCAGGCTGAAGACCCGTCCGCCCGGGCTGTAACAAGCGGCGACGCGGCGGAAATAGCGCCGCTGAGCGGCACCGTAGCGGCACCGCCCGATGATGCCCGCCGTCTGGAGCTGGAGATCGAGCGGGCCCGCGAGCAATTGGGCGAAACGGTGCACGAACTTATTGCCAGGGCAGACGTGAAGGCAAGGGCGCTCGCCAAAGCCACCGAGGTGTCAGGAAAGTACAAGAGCACCATGGTTGAGGCGCGCAAGCATGCCGCGACCCGCGCGGCTGGCGTGCGCGGTCAGATAGCGGGCAAGACCGCGGCGGTCCGGCAAGGGGCAGCATCTGCCGGCACCCCGGCCTGGGAGGCAATGCCAGCACAGGTGCGCCGGGCGGTGGCGAAGGCAGCGGGCGGCGCCCGCCAGCACTGGCTGCCGCTGGCGATCGCTGCCGGGGTGGTCATCATCGGCTGTCTGGCCCTCAGGAATGGCTTGCACGACAAGAGCTCGGTGACGAGCCCGGCTGCTCAGCTGGGAGCCGTGCCGCTCGCCCGGGTGACGCGGGCAGTTGCGTAGTCGCAACCGGGGGTCTCGCAAAGGGTGACGATGCCTCGCGGCGCATCGCTGACGTTCCCGCTCGTTCCGCCCGGCACCATGTCCGAGCGCAGCCGGGGCTGGCCGCAGCTCGGGCAGTCCCCCGGCACCTTGTTTCCCCACGATGCCAGGGGGCTCGACGCGAGCGCCGCCACAAGGAAGAACCCGGCGATGCCAAGGGCAATGATTCCCAGGGTGATGAAGACAGGCATCGAAAAACCCCCCACCAGGAGCCGGACCGGCCCGGGCAGGAGCACGCTGACCAGGTGAGGCAGGGAGATGAGCAGGCAGCCCACCACGCCGAAGACCGCGGCCACGCCGAGCATGGCAACCATGGACGCGCCCGACCGATGCTGCCCGCGCTCGGCGCGTCCCATCTGGATCAGGGTGTCCTCGTCAGCTGGCTGAGTTGTCATGCCGGTCCTCCGCCTAGCGTCAGCCTCAC
>JASHPP010000261.1 GCA_030038035.1 Trebonia sp. | reverse complement strand
ACGCCCAGCACATCGTGCTGCTGCACGCCGCCGTCGACGGCGACCGCCTCGACCCCGGCCCCGCCGGGGACGCCGCCCCCGAGGGCGCCGTCGTCCACTGCGACCTGCTGGTCTTCGCCAAGCCCGGAGGAACCCGCCCGTGACCACCGCCCGCCCCCAGCCCGGCCGCCCCGCCCCCGCCGGCGCCCCGCCCCTGTCGGTCTGGGCCACCGCCCAGCAAGATGCCCGCGCCCAGCGGCGCGGCCGCTACCTGCCCGAGTCGACCGCCCACCCGGGCAAGATGCTGCCCGCGATCGCCGCCACCGCGATCGCCCGCTACACCCGCCCTGGGGACCTGGTCGCCGACCCGATGTGCGGCATCGGCACCACCCTCGTCGAGGCGGCCTGCCTCGGCCGCGACGGCCTCGGCATCGAGTACGAGGACCGGTGGGCCAAGATCGCCGCCGCCAACGTCGCCCGCGCCCGCCGCCACGGCGCCCCCGGCACCGCCGAGGTGATCCGCGGCGACGCCCGCCAGCTCACCTCCCTCATCCCGCCCGCCATGCTCGGGACGGCGGCGCTGGTGGTGACGTCCCCGCCGTACGGGGCGTCGGTGCACGGGCAGGTCAGCGCCGAGCAGCGACGCGACGCCCCCGGCGGGGTCCGAAAGTACGACAACCGCTACGGCAACGACCCCGCCAACCTCGCCAGCCGCCGCCTCGACGAGCTCCTCGACGGCTTCACCCAGATCCTCACCGGCTGCGCCGCGCTGCTGCGCCCCGGCGGGCTCGCCGTGATCACCGCCCGGCCCTGGCGCCAGCACGGCGAACTGATCGACCTGCCCGCCGCCGTCATCGCCGCCGGCGCCCGCGCCGGCCTGGTCCCGGTCGCCCGGCACGCCGCCCTGCTCGCCGGGCTCCGCGGCGGGAAGCTCATCGCCCGCCCCTCGTTCTTCCAGCTGCACAACCTCCGCCAGGCCCGCCGCGACGGCCAGCCCTGGCACCTGATCGTCCACGAGGACGTCCTCATCTTCCAGAATCCGTCAACCCCGGCACGCAGCTCGCGCCTGCTTGTCAAGCCTGATCCGGCCACTGGCGGCTGCGCGCCGGGCTGAACTTGACACGGCGCGCGGAGTCGAGCGTGGATGCTGCAGGTCCCGGGCGGAAGGCCAGCCGGACCAGCCGTCCGGCACGAGCGCGGCCCTCGTCACGCGGTGCGGCAGGCCGCGCCGTCGGCCGCCGCCCGGGACCCCGCGGCCCCGGCACCCTCAGCCTGCCGCCCTAGGCCAGCACCTGGCGCGGCATGGCTTCCCGCCGAGCCCCGGCGATTCCGCGTCGCCCTGGCCCGGCACCGGGCGGAGGGCCGTCCGGATCACCGCGAGCCAGGCGAGACCGCCCTGCTGCACTGTTTGGCGCGGCTCGGTGTCTGCCTGTACGGGGCCTTATTCAGCCCGATACCCCGGACTCCGCGATCATCGCCGCCCGGCCAGGCAAAACCGCACTGCTCGCATCCGCTGCCGATCCCGGTCGCCAGGAACTTCAACGACGGGAGGTCCTGCTGGCCCGGCACGCTCACCGTGACGGCAGAAGAAACGTGGCCGTTACGGCAACAGTCCGCCGGAATTTCGGGCTGTGGCTGGGAATCTCAGGCGCAGACCATTATCGCAGTCGGCTAATCGGGGCTTCAGGTGACGAGGCACGTCGACTCATAGCACGCCCGGATCTGAAATCGGACCACCCCACTCGGTCGGTGGGCGAGACAATGAAAATGGACGGAAGAACGCGCAGGTTTTTGCAGTTTCGCCAGATGTTAAGCTGAACTCAGAATAGCGTCGTGTGACGAAAATCCCTATCCCATTCGGCGTGTCTTGGGCAAAACGGCCGGGCGTGCCATAGGGATGAAGTAATGTGGCTGACATGACCACGCAGGACGCTCTCCCGGGCATCGACGTCGCATCGCCGCTGTTCGCTGGACCGTCGACCCCCGCAGCCGAGGGGAGTCCAGCTACGCTAGCAGGCGTTCCCCTGGGTCTGACCTTCCAGGACAGCAAGCAGCTGCCTGTCTATGGCTGGTACCCGTACGTCGAGGGTTTCTCTGCCCCCTACGTGTGCCGGGTCTTTGAGCGATTCGGTCCGCCGGACTCCGTCTACGATCCGTTCGGGGGGGCAGGGACTACGCAGCTGGCCGCTTCAATTACCGGAATTCCAAGCTGGTACAGCGAGATTAATCCCTTTATGGCTTTCATTGCCGATACGAAGGTCGAGGCGGCGCGTGCGGCGCGTGCTGACCTTTCGCGTACCCTGGCCCTGCTTGCCGATTTCGTGCAGCGCCTTGACGGGGAGATCGGGCAGTGGGCCGCCAAAGCTGATCTTAGTGGTTACTTTGGTGCATTTCCCGAGCGCGATTTTTTCGAGTTGCAGCACCTCGCTGAACTTCTGGGTGCGCTCGCCCTCGCCGAGGATGTGGCGGGAGGTAACGTCCCTGTCGGTGCCCTACTTCGCCTCGCCTGTGCCGCTAACGCTGTTCACTGCTCCAACATGACGCGGCGGGCGGACCTGAGGCGCAGGCGGCCCGACGAGTACAAGACACGCGTAGTTGATGTCCGGGCAATGGTGGGAGCTACGGTCCTGCGCATGGCGAGTGACCTGAACCGTCATCCGGAGGGCGCAAGCGCGACTACTTTCGCCTCAGCTGACTGCCGGCATGTTCCGTCGCGGTTCGACGGGCAGTTTCAGCTGGCCGTTACTTCTCCCCCGTACCTGAACGGGACCAACTACTTCCGCAACACGAAGATAGAACTGTGGCTACTCGGCTACATAGCCTCAGAGCGGGAACTGGGCAGGTTCACAGTCCAGGCCGTCGCTGCGGGAATCAACAACGTCACCAAGCGAGAGGCTTACCATCGCTTCCCGTACGTCGAGGCTGTTGCCGAGCAACTTGACCAGCAGGCTGGAGACAAGCGCATCCCTCAACTGGTCAGGCACTATTTCTCGGACATGAGCGAGGTCGTCGAGTCGGTTCACCGCGTCCTGCGGCCAGGCGGCCGTTTCGTGCTGGATATCGGCGACTCGAAGTTCTACGGCGTGCACGTGCCGACGGACCGCCTCCTGGAACGCGTCGCGGTGGAAAACGGATTCGAACTGGAGTCGTCCGCAGTGCTGGCCAAGCGTTACTCGCGGGACAAGTCGGAACTCGTCCAGCGTGAGTTGGTGTTCCGGAAGGGCACGGCATGATCCAGGAAAGTCCCGTCTGCGACGACGCTGCGGTAGCTGCCAAGGTTGCCGGCTTCCAGGCGTCGCTTCCGTACCAGCAGTACCCGTACGAGAGCCGGGCGTGGGGACACCCGCTGCACTCGCTGTGCTCCTATCAGGGCAAGCTGAAGCCGGCGCTTGCGCACTGGCTGGTACAGGAGTTCACGGAACCAGGGGACCTGGTCGTGGACCCGCTGTCCGGAGTCGGGACCATCCCGTTCGAGGCGGCACTCCTCGGCCGCCGTTGTATCGCGAACGACCTGAGTCCCCTGGCCGCTACCGTTGCCCGCGCGAAAGTCGACCCTCCATCGCCGGCCGAAGCCCGGGCGGCGCTGGGCAGTCTTCGCGATGCAATGGTGGCCGTTACGCTCACTGACGCTGACAAAGAGGCGGCAGACTTCGGGCTTAACGCGACCGTGAAGGACTACTATCACCCGGACACCCTGGACGAGGTACTGCGGGCGCGCCGGGTATACCTGAACGGCGAACTGACGAGCCGCGGTTCGACTTTCGTCTGGGCGTCACTTCTGCATGTCCTGCACGGCAACCGGCCGTACGCGCTGTCGCGGACCTCGCATCCGATCACGCCTTTCAGTCCTACTGGGGAATTCGAGTACAAGCCGGTCATCCAGAAGACGCTGCTTCGCGTTGATAGGGCGCTCGCCAACCCGCTGCCGGGTACCTTCGTGGCTGGCCGCGGTATCGAGGGCGACTTCCGTGACCTGACCTCAGCGGTCGGCGACACAGGTGAAGCCGCCGCGGTCATAACCTCCCCGCCATTCCTCGGCATGCGTTTCGACCGTCCGAACTGGCTCCGCATGTGGTTCTGCGGCTGGACTGCCAGCGACTTCCACACGAAGTCACTTAGCTTTCTCGAACGCCAGCAGGTCAAGTCGCTAGCCTGCTACGAGGACTTTTACGACGTTTGCAGCAAGCTGCTGCGTGCTGACGGCATGCTGGTGATACACATTGGATCAGGCAAGAAAGACCGTCTTGTCGACGGGCTGCGCGACCTGGGTCAGTCCCGGTTCCGCCTGATTGGCGAAGTCGTGGAAGATGTAGCGGGACTCGAGCAGCACGGCCTGACAGACAAGGGAAACCGCACTACCAGCCACCACCTGCTTTTCTTCCGTCGCGCTTAGCGCCGATTTTCGCGGGGGATAGTTACTAAGCAGAAATTAAGTTTTTAGAGCCTAGATCTATGCTAGAATAGCATTATGGCACGCAAGGGGCGCAGGTCGAGCCACGAAGAGCGGATTTATGCCATCCAGCTCCTGGAGCAGGGGCGCACCAAGCCTGAGGTGGCGAGAATTCTCCGGGTTGCCGAGTCCTCGGTTTACGTCTGGCAAAAGGCATATCGT
>JASHPP010000260.1 GCA_030038035.1 Trebonia sp. | reverse complement strand
CGCCGCGCTGGCGCAGCTGCGGGCCGGGCTGGCCGCGCTGCACGCCCGCCGCGGCCAGCTGGGCAGCCTCGACCTGCAGACCGGGACGGCGGCGCTTGGCGCCGAGCTCGCCAACTGCGGCCTGCGGCTCGTCCTCGATCACGGTTCCGCGTGGCAGGTTTTCGCGTGGCTCGAACGGTCGCGTGCCCAGTCGTTCCGGGTCCGCCCGGTCCGGCCGCCCGCCGACCCGGAGGCAGCCGCGGTGCTCGCCGAGCTGCGTCAGCTCAGCTTCCTGATCCGGACCGCCGAGCTGGGCGGCGCGCCACCCGACCCGGCCCACCTGACCAGGCGCGCCGAACTGCAACGTCAGGTCAGGCAGCGTAGCTGGCGGGCCATCGGGCCGGGCGGGGCGGTCGCCGCGGCGCAGGCCGGCGCGGTCGCCGCCGCGCTCGCGGAAAGCGGGCAGGTGCTGGCCAGCATCGCCGTCCGCGACGGGCACATGCTCGCGGTGACGATCGCCGCCGGGCGGGTGCGGCTGACCGCTCTCGGCGACTTCGGCGCCGCGGCGGAGGCGGCGCGGCGGCTGACCGCGGACCTGGACGCGCTGGCCGGGCGCCGGCTCCCGACCCGGCTTGAGGCGGTGATCAGGGAGTCGGTCCGGCGGCAGACATCGGTGCTCGACGCCGAGATCGTGGCGCCGCTGCTGCCCGTGCTCGGCCAGGCCGGCCTCGTCATCGTCCCGGTAGGCGCGCTGGCAGGCGTCCCGTGGGGGATGCTCCCCGGGCTGCGCGGTCGCCCGGTCACGGTCTGCCCGTCCGCCTCCTCCTGGCTGGCCGCCTGGCGCGCCGCCGCAGGCTTCGCGTCCGCCGCGCCCGCCCCCGCGTCCCGCCCGGTGCTTGTGGCCGGCCCAGGCCTGGAACACGCGGTGCCCGAGGTCACCGAGATCGCCGCCGTCTACCCGGGCTCCCGGCCGCTGGTCGCCGCCGCCGCGACGGTGGACGCGACGCTGCGCGCGCTCGACGGCGCGCCGCTGGCGCACCTGGCCGCGCACGGCCACCACGACAGGGAGAACGTCCTGTTCTCCCGGCTCGACCTGGCCGACGGGCCGCTGATGGCCCACGACATCCAGGGGCTGTCCGTGCCGCCCAGGCAGGTCGTGCTGTCCGCCTGCGACGTGGGCCGCACCGTCGTCAGGCCAGGAGAGGAGATCCTCGGCTTCACGGCGGCGCTGCTGCACATCGGGACGCCCACGGTCATCTCGAGCGTGAGCCGGGTCGCCGACGACGCCGCGCTTGGCATCATGACCGCCTATCACCGCGCGCTGTCGGCGGGCTCCCGCCCCGCCGAGGCCCTCGCGCTGGCGGGGATCCCCGCGTCGGCCGGCGAGCCGCTCACCCCGTTCGTCTGTTTCGGTACCGGATGACCTGTATCCAGCGGGGGTGCCGGCCCTCTATATCAGCGCCGGAATTCTTCCGGCATACGGGAAGAAACATCGCAAGGGGGCACAAGGAATGCCTAACTTCAACGACGCCGAGATCACGGACATCTTCGTCAGCCAGGTGACGACGCCGGCAGTCGAGGACGACGCGCCGAACGCGCCGAACGGCGGGCCGTACGACGTCACCGTGGAGATGGTGGCCGGCACCGGGGTGCAGACCGAGGAGTACACCCTGCTCATCAGCTGCGCCGACATCACGACGATGGCGCCCGCGCCGGGGCTGGTGCCGACCGGCCCAGCCTTCGCCAACCCGGGCAAGTTCGGGGCCTCCGCGGGCTGGACGCCAGGCGCCCAGTTCGCCACGTTCGCGGCAACCGCGACCGTGGGACCCGGGACAAGCGGGAACGTCTACCAGTACACCGCCTCCCTCCTGAGCGCCAACGGTCAGGTGGTGTCGATCAGGCAGAGCGACCTGTTCGTCCTGATCTAACTGATCTGAGCCGGACCTGGCCAGGACGGCGACATGAACATCGGGGCCTGGCGGCTGGCCCGCCCTCCGTACGGGGGGGCGGGCCAGCCGGTTTACTCCCTGGCCACCTAGCCACCGCACGGCTGAGGGGTGACAATGTTCGGCATGTCCACACTGGAGTGGTCAGGAACGCCGGCAGGCATCGCCGCGGAGCGCGCCGCGATCGAGGCCGAGATCGCCGACAGCACGCTGCTCACCACGTACGCCGGCACGGTCGCGGCGGCGCCGGATGCCGAGGCCCACCGCTGGCTCGAAGACGGGCAATGGCGGTCGCTGACCTACCGCGAGGCGCATGAGCAGGTACGCGACCTGGCGCTCGGTCTCGGCGTGATCGGCTTGCGGGCGGGCGAGTTCGCGGTGATCTGGTCACGCAACCGGCCGGAGGCGACGATCGCGGACTACGCCGTCATGCATGCCCGCGGCGTCCCCGTGTTCATCTACCCCACGGTGTCCGCCGAGCAGGCCGCGTATATCGCCGGCCATTGCGACGCGAGCGTGGCCATCGTGGAGCGCGAGTTCCTGCCCAGGCTGATGTCAATCCGGGGCCAGCTGCCGAAGCTGCGCCAGGTCATCGTGATCGACGGCGGCAGTGCCGATGCGATCGGCTGGCCGCGGCTGGCCGGCCTTGGCCACGGCGAGGCGGAGCGCTCGCCCGGCCTTTTCGAGCAGACCTGGCGTCAGGTGGAAACGGACGACCTGGCCACGCTCATCTACACCTCAGGCACCACCGGGCAGCCGAAGGCGGTCATGCTCACCCACCGCAATGTGCGCTTCCTGCAGCTGTCCATCGACCGGGTGCTCCCGCGCGAGGCGCAAAGCGACGACGACGGCTCCGCCCGGCTGATCTCCTACCTGCCGGTGGCGCACGTGACCGCCCGGGCGGTGGATCACTGGGGCGCGATGGCCTACCCGATCACGCTGGCGCACTGCCCGGACCCCAGGCAGCTGTTCCAGGTCGCCGGGCAGGTGCACCCGACCACCCTGTTCGCGGTCCCGCGGGTCTGGGAGAAGCTGCATGCGGCGCTGCGGACCGCGCTGCCCGACGTATCGCCCGACGCTGTCCGCGCGCTGCCCGAGCAGGTCAGGCACGCGGTACTCACCCGGATCGGCCTGGACCGCTGCCGCCTGGCCTCCAGCGGCGCGGCGCCGCTCGACCCGGCGATCATCGAGTTCTACCTGGCGCTCGGGCTGCCGTTCACCGAGGGCTGGGGGATGACCGAGCTGTCGATGGCGGCGACGATCGCCGCGCCGGGCCGGACCCGCGTCGGCGCGGTCGGCACCGCGCTGCCCGGCATGGAGCTGCGGGTCGCCGACGACGGCGAGGTGCTGGTCCGCGGCCCGCTCGTGATGGGCGGCTACTACAAGGACCCGGAGCAGACGGCGGAGGCGGTGGACGCGGACGGCTGGATGCACACCGGCGACGTCGGGGAAGTCGACGCCGACGGCTTCCTGAAGATCACCGACAGGAAGAAGGAGCTCATCGTCACCTCAGGCGGGAAGAACATCTCGCCCGCCCTCATCGAGTACGAGCTGCAGCGGCACCCGCTGGTCGGCCAGGCGTGCGCGATCGGTGACCGGCGTAACTACGTGACCGCGCTGATCGTGCTCGACCCCGAGGCCGCCCCCGCCTGGGCGCGCGAGCACGGCATCGAGGCGGCGTCGCCGGCCGACCTCGCCCGGCGTCCGGAGGTGCTCGCGGAGATCGAGCGCGCCGTCGCCGCGGCGAACTCGCACCTGGCCAGGCCCGAGCAGGTCCGCCGGTTCCTGGTGCTGCCGAACGAGTGGACGGCCGAGACCGGCGAGCTCACGCCCACGCTGAAGCGGCGCCGCCGGGTGATCACCGACCGTTACGCCGCGGAGATCAGCCGCCTGTACGAGTAAATAACACCCCCCTCCCCTCCGCCCCTATCATGGCTTGCGACATAGGGAGGGACAGTGACGACCGGTCACCAGCTGCGGCTCTACAACTCGCTCGGACGGCGGACGGAGGACTTCACGCCGTCCGCGGCTGTCGTAGGCCTGTACAGCTGCGGTCCCACCGTCTACTCGTTCCCGCACCTGGGCAACATGCGGGCGTATGTGTTCGCCGACACGCTGCGTCGCACGCTGCGCTGGAAGGGCCTGCCCGTCCGCCACGTCACCAACATCACCGACGTGGGACACGCCGTCGCCGACAGCGACACCGGCGAGGACAAGCTCGAGGTCGCGGCGGCACGCGAGCGCCGTTCTGTGGCCGACATCGCGGCTTTCTACACGCAGGCGTTCTTTCAGGACATCGCCGCGCTGAACGTGCTGCCCGCCGATGAGTACCCGCGGGCCAGCGAGTACGTGCCGCAGATGATCGAGTTCGCGGCCCGGCTGCAGGAGAAGGGCTACGCCTACCTGCTGCCGTCCGGGCTGTACTTCGACACGTCCAAATCGCCTGGGTACGGCGCGCTGGCGATGATGGACCTGGCCGGGCAGCGGGAGGCCGCGCGGGTCGAGCACGTCGAGGGCCGCAGGAACAAGACAGACTTCGCCCTGTGGCGGGCCGAGGAACCCGGGGTCCGCCGCGTCATGCGCTGGCAGTCGCCGTGGGGCTGGGGCGCGCCGGGCTGGCACCTGGAGTGCTCGGTAATGTCGATCGCGCTGCTCGGCGAGCACTTCGACATCCACACCGGCGGGGTGGACCACCGCGAGCTGCACCACGTCAACGAGATCGCGCAGAGCGAGGCGTACCTGGGCGACGGGCGGCCGTGGGTGCGGTTCTGGCTGCACAACGAGTTCCTGCTGATGAACGCGGCCAAGATCGCCAAGTCGGCGGGCGGCGGCCCGCGGCTGGCCGACCTCGAGCAGGCCGGCTATCACCCGATGGCCTACCGCCTGTTCCTGCTCGGCGGCCACTACCGCAGCCAGCTCGACTTCACCACGCAGGCGGTCGACGCCGCCCAGGCGACGTTGCGCCGGCTGGCCGCCCGCGTCGCGCTCCTCCGCCCGCTGCCCGTGGCCGAGTCGCTCGCGGCGGCGCGGGCGCTGCTCGCGGATGACGAGGCCGGTGACCGCGACAAGGCCGCGGCGGAATACCTGGACCAGCTGGACGCGGCGATCTCCGCGGACCTGGCGACGCCGAAGATCCTGGCCGCCCTGCAGGACTCGCTGCGCGACCCCGACGTCAGCACCGAAGGGCTGCGCGTCGTCGTCGCGGCCGCCGACGCGCTGCTCGGCCTGCGCCTGGCCGACCTGGACCCGCGCGCGATCGACCGCCGCCGCTCGGTCTCCGACCTCGACCCGGCCGAGGTGGCGGCGATCGAGCGCCTCATCGCCGAACGCACCCGGGCCCGCGGCGAACGCGACTGGCCCCGCGCCGACGAGATCCGCGCCGAACTGGAAAGGCTCGGCGTCCAGGTCACCGACACCCCCGCCGGCCCCGCCTGGGAACTGCGCTAGCCGCATGACAGAGCCGGACCCGCAGGCCACGGTCCCGTCCGCCATGAGCGCCCCTGGTACCGGCACCGTCACCGACGCCAGGCTGCTGGCCGCGCAGCTGTTCAACGAGACCTGGCGGCTGCTCGAGCAGGAGAGGCGGACCAGGGCCGACGACGACCGCATGATCCACGCGGCGCATGCCTCCCGCTATCACTGGGGCCAGGTTCCCACCGCGACCCCGGCGCACCTGGCCCGCGGCGAATGGCAGATCTCCCGTGTCTACGCCGTCCTCGGGCGCGCGGAGCCCGCGCTGCACCATGCCCGGCGGGCTCTCGACCTGTGCCAGGAGAACGGCATAGGCGACTGGGATCTCGCCTTCGCCTGCGAGGCGCTGGCCCGCGCCCACGCTGTCGCCGGGGACGCCGGACTCGCCAGGGAGTACACCGACCAGGCCCTGGCCGCTGCCGCGGACATCGCCGAGCAGGAAGACCGCGACCTGCTCATCACCGACCTGGAAACCATCCCCGGCCAGCCGCGGTACTGGTAGCGCTCGACGTACTGCCCGCGCACCCGGCGGCTCACGCCGCGGCGCCGTCGCGCTCGCCGGTCCTGACCCGCAGCACGCTGTCCACGGGGCAGACCCAGATCTTCCCGTCGCCGATCGCGCCGGTGTTGACCGACTTGGCGATCGCGTCGGCCACCGGCCCGGCCGCCTCGTCGGCGACGATAACGTCAACGCGCAATTTGGGCAGCATCAGGATCGGGCGGTCCGCCGGATGGACGGCGGCCTGGTACCCGTACTGCTGGCCAAACCCGCGGACCTCCGTCACGGTCATCCCGCGCGCCCCGGCGCCGGTCACTGCAAGCGTCACGTCGTCGAGCCGTTCCGGCTTGACGATCGCGGTGATCAGCTTCACCTCGCACTCGACCTCCTTCCCGTCGTCCGGCAGCCCGGTGAGCCAGCCCCCGCGGCTGGCCGCCACGGCTACGGCAAAAGCATCCCTCGGGCACCGCTCGCGCCGGAGAGGCTAACGTCCCTGAAGTGCCGGCCGTGCGGGCAAAGACCGGCTATGACCGGCTATGACCGGCTAAGCGGACAGCTCGCGTTCCAGCGGGGTGCGGAAGCGCGGCGTCACCCGGGCAGCGCCCAGCCAGGACTCCAGCCGGGCCGCGTGCGCGGCGATGGCGGCCGACGCCTCCGCGCCGACGTCCTCGAGCGCCCGCCAGGCAACCTCGCCGGACGCGCGCTGCGCCCAGCCGCCCACGACGCGGCCCGCCCACCAGACCGTCGGCCCGATGTTGCCTGTGCGGTCGAACAGCGCCCCGCCGTGCGGACCGAGGAACCAGCCGCGCGACTGCCAGCCCATCGGGGTAGGGTCAAGCGCCGGCAGCAAAGCCGCCGCCGGGCCGGCGCGATCCCCGAAATCCTCGTCGCCTGCGAGCAGGATGGCGGGCTGCCCGTCCAGGTCCGCCTCCCGCACCGGCAGCGCGGCAAGCGCGGCCCTGGTCTGCGCGGCGGTCCAGCCGCCCCACCACTGCAGGTCGGAAACGGGCGCGGGCCCGAACGCGAGCAGCCACCGCCGCGCCAGCTCGGTCCGTGCCGCCGCCGCGTCAAGGCCGGCGCCGTCCGCCCCGCCGGCGCCATCCGGGTCGGCCAGCCACGCCTGCGCGGGGAACCACTCGAACTGCCCGGAAGACCAGCCGCCGCGGCGGTGCCCGCGGATCATGTGCCCTTCGGCGGCGAGCAGCACGAGCACCCGGCTGGTGATGTTCGCCGCCCCGCCGTAACTCTTGTCCGGCACGTAAACGAGCTGCGTCCGCAGCCGCGGCTCGTCGGCTGACAGCTGCGCGCCGGTCGCGCTGCCCCGCGCGGCGAGCGCCCGCAGCACGCCCGCCTCCGTGTCCCGCAGCCAGCCGGCCACGTCCGCCCCGCCGATGCCCCCGTTCCCCAGGTCCCGCTCCAGTTGCCGCCGCAGCCGGCGTGCGACATCGTCCGTGCAGGCCCGCTGCACGACAGGCAGGAGCGGGGCCGGAACCACGAACACGGTCCGGCGCATTCCCAGCATCCGAACGATCCCTCGCGTCTCAAACAGCGCCTCGTCCACCGCCACCGTGCCGGCCGCCTGGGTGCGGGCCCACGCCGACAGGTACACGGTCACCGGGTCGGTGGCGTGCAGTGCGACCACCGACTCGGCGGCCTCGGTGACCGTCGCGGCGGGCGCGGACAGCCGGTGCCTGGCCATGAGCCTGGCGCGGCGCTGCGCGGCGCTGACCCGGATCGTCACGGTGCTTCCCCCGTGACCACCGTGGCGCCTTCCCCGGCGCAGCCGTGCACCCGCGCGGTCAGGCCGGCCGCGGACATCGCCGCCGCCATCGGCGGCGCCTGGCGGTCGCTGGTCTCCACCAGCAGGCGGCCGCCACGCGCGAGCCAGCGTGGCGCCTGCGCCGCCACCCGGCGCAGCACGGCCAGCCCGTCCAGACCCCCGTCGAGGGCGGCGCGCGGCTCGTGGTCACGGGCTTCAGGCGGCAGCGTGCCGATGTCCTTGGTCGGCACGTACGGCGCGTTGCAGATCAGGATCGTCACGCGGCCGCGCAGCGCCGCGGGCAGCGGGGCGAACAGGTCGCCAAGGTAGACGCGGCCACCGGCCGGCTCGACGTTGCGCCTGGCGCAGGCCACCGCGGCCGGGTCGATGTCGGCGGCATGCAGTTCGGCCGCGCTCGCCCGGCCGTCGCCGGCCGGGC
>JASHPP010000259.1 GCA_030038035.1 Trebonia sp. | reverse complement strand
CTCACCGAGGATGAGGTGCTGCGCTGCGTCGACTTCTACGACACGATCGGCGTCAACGGCTGGCCGGTCGAGTCGCACGTGGCAGGCACTGTCGAGTTCCGCTGGCAGAAGCACCCGCGCGGGTTCAACCAGCTGCCGTTCCGCATCATCGTGCCGCCTCGCTCGGAAAACCTGTACGTCACCGGACGGTGCGCGTCGATGACGCACGGCGCCCAGTCCGCCGCCCGGGTGACGGGACCGTGCTTCGCGATGGGCGAGGCCGCCGGCACCGCCGCGGGCATGGCCCTGGACGCGAGCATCCCAGGCGGCGACATCGACGTCACGCAGCTGCAGGGGCGGCTAGAGCACCAGGGCGTCTTCCTCGGCCGCCGCAAACCAGAGCAGGTGTTGTAGATGGGGTGGGTGCTGCAGATGAGGCGAGAGATAACGATAAGGCGGGTACGGCGATGAAGCTCCGCTCCAACTTCACGCCAGGGACAACGCCGTGGGCGATGCGCCGCGCGCAGTGGACCGCGCTCGGGCTCACCGACGCCGACCTGGAAAAACCCAAGATCGCGATCGTCAACTCCTCCTCTCACCTGGCCAGCTGCTTCAGCCACCTCGATGAGATCGTCGCGCCGCTCAAGGCAGCCATCACGCAGGCCGGCGGCGTCGCGTTCGAGGTCCGCACCGCCGCCCCGAGCGACGCGATCACCAGCGCCGGGGCCGCGGGCCAGTACATCCTGCCCAGCCGCGACCTGATCGCCAGCGACATCGAGGTCGCCGTCGAAGGCGCGCTGCTGGACGGCATGGTGTGCCTGGCATCCTGCGACAAGACCACGCCGGGCCAGCTCATGGCCGCCGGGCGGCTGAACATCCCGACGATCATCGTCGCCTGCGGCTACCAGCCGTCGGGCGTCTACAAGGGCGAGTCCGTCGACTTCGAGGACATCTTCCGGTTCGCCGGCCACGTGGCCGCCGGCCGGATGACCGTGGACGAGCTCGCCGAGATGAGCAGCTGCGCGGTCACCGGGCCCGGCGTCTGCGCCGGCATGGGCACCGCGAACTCCATGCACCTGGCGGCCGAGGCGCTCGGCATGGCGCTGCCGGGCACGACCCCCGTGCTCGCCCGCGGGGAAAAGATGTGGGACGCGGTCGCACGGGCCGGCCGCCGCGTCGTGGAGCTGGTCGCCGGGGATGTCCGCCCCCGCTCACTCCTAACGGACCGGGCTTTCTCCAATGCCGTCACCGCTATCCTGGCGGTCAGCGGATCCGTCAACTGCCTCAAGCACCTGCAGGCCATCGCCGTCGAGGCGGGCGTGGACGTGGACGTGTACCGGCTGTTCGAAGACCTCGCCCCGAAGGTGCCGCTGCTCACCGACGTCAAGCCGAACGGCGACACCCAGATCACGCAGTTCGACGCGGCCGGCGGCACGCTGGGCCTGCTGAAGCAGCTGGCTCCCCTGCTGTACCTGGACCAGTCCACGGTCGGCGGGCTGACGCTGCGCGAGGCGACCGCCGCCGCGGCCGTCGACGAGGACGTGATCCGCCCGGTGGACCGGCCGCTCGCCACGCACCCGGGCATTGTGGTGATGCGCGGCTCGCTGGCCCCCGAGGGCGCGGTGCTCAAGCGGACGGTCGCGGACGACGCGCCGCTTGACTTCCGCGGGCCCGCCATCGTGGTGCGTTCGCGGGAGGAAGGCGTCGCGGCGGTCAAGGCGGGCAAGGTCAAGGCCGGCGACGTGGTCGTGCTCACCGGGCTCGGGCTGCGCGGCTCGCCCGGCATGGGCCTGACGTCGGCGCTGATGTTCGCCATCGACGGCGCCGGCCTGTCGACCAAGGTCGCGGTGATCACCGACGGGCAGATGTCCGGGCTGGTCAACGGCGGCCTGGTGGTCGCCGAGGTGGCACCGGAAGGAGCGGCGGGCGGGCCGCTCGGGCTGGTGCACGACGGCGACACGATCAGCATCGACGTCGGCGCCCGGACGATCGAGCTCGAGGTGGACCCGGCGGAACTCGACCGCCGCCGCGCCGAGCTGCCGCCGCTTGCTGCGCCCGCGGGCTGCGGCTGGCTGTCGGTGTACGCGCGCACTGTCGCGCCGCTCGGCGCTGGCGCTACGTTGAGTGCAGGAACCACCGGGTCCAGCGCCTCGTGACTCGGTGCGGACGTGGACGGCAGCAACCACCCGGCCAATGTCGCCGCAGGCAGCCGGCCGGGTCCGGAGGAACCACCCGGCCAATGTCGCCGCAGGCAGCCGGGGGGTCCGGGGGGTCGTCCCCCGGGAGGCAGCAGAGAAGGCGAGGGAGCCAGTGCGCGCCGTTCGGTACATAGATAAAGAAGTGGGCACGGCGGTTGCCGATGTAAGCGACCCCAGCCCGGCACCTGGCGAAGTTGTCGTCGCGGTGGAGGCGTGCGGTCTGTGCGGGTCCGACGTGCACGCCGTGCAGAACGGGCAGTGCGAGCCCGGGCAGATCCTCGGGCACGAGTTCAGCGGGCGGATCGTGGCGCTCGGGGCGGACGTGACCGGCTGGTCGCAGGGCCAGCCGGTCGCGGGGTCGCCGCTCGGGTCGTGCGGCAAGTGCCGGATCTGCATGCGCGGGCTGGCGTTCCGCTGCCCGGCGGCGCCGAACATCGGGATCAACCGCCAGGGCGCGTACGCGGAGTACGTCGCGGTGCCCGCGCGGCAGCTCGTGGCGCTGCCCGATGATCTTCCCATCGCGGTCGGGTCGCACGCGGAGCCCCTGTCGGTGGGGTCGCAGGCGGCGAAGCTCGCGTCGGTGGGACCGGGGGACCCGGTGCTCGTGTACGGGGTCGGGCCGATCGGGCTGTACGCGATCATGGCGCTGCGGCTGTTCGGGGCCGGGCCGATCGTGGCGGCGGGCCGGTCGGCGGGGCGGCGGGCCGCGGCCGCCGACGTGGGGGCGGACGTGGTGATCGACACCCGCGAGATCTCGGTGGCCTCGTACGCGGAGCAGGCGGGGATTCGGTTCGCGGCGGCGCTCGAGTGCTCGGCGGCGCCAGGGGCGTTCACCGAGGCGCTTTCCGTGGTCGAGCCGGGCGGCACCTGCGTCGAGGTCGCGCTGACGCCGGAGGTGGCGTCGGTGCCGCTGTTCGGGATGCTGAGCGAGGGGCACCACCTTGTCGGCGCCTGCGCGTTCTCCGACGAGACCTACCGGGAGTCGGTGGCGCATCTCGCGGCCGGGCGGGTGCCCGTGGAGCGGCTTGTCAGCGAGCGGGTGTCGCTGGACGGCACGCCCGACGCGCTGCGGCGGCTGCAGACGCCCGGCTCGCTTGTGCGGATTTTGTCGTTGCCTCAGCAGTAACCCATCTGGAAGGTAAAGGAGCCTGATACGTGGAAGAGTTCGCGGGCAAGACCGCCGTCGTCACCGGGGCGGGCAGCGGGATGGGGAAGGCGTTCGCGCTGCGCTGGGGCGCCGAGGGGATGAACGTCGTCATCGGCGACATCCAGCAGGACGCGCTGGACGCCACCGTCGCAGAGCTTGCGGCGGCGGGCGTGCCGGTGCTCGGGCTGAGGACCGACGTGTCGAAGCTGTCGGACATCGAGGCCCTGGCGGACGCGGCTGAGGACCGGTTCGGGCCGATCCACCTGGTGAACAACAACGCGGGCGTGGAGGGGTACCTGGACGGGCCGATCTGGGCGGCGACCGCTAAGGACTGGGACTGGACGCTCTCGGTCAACCTCATGTCGGTGGTCTACGGCGTGCGGACGTTCGTGCCGCGGATGCTGGCGCACGGCGAGCCGGGGCACGTGGTCAACACGTGCTCGATGACGTCGGTGATCGCGGCGACCAACATGTACGGGATCTGCAAGCACGCGATCCTCGCGCTGACCGAAGTGCTCGCCGCCGACCTCGCGGCAGCCGGGGCGCCGATCGGGGTGACCGGGCTCTGCCCGGGGATCATCGCCACGAACCTGTTCCACGGGTCGCGGAACCGGCAGGCCGCGCTGCGCAACGACGAGGGCATGTCAGCGTCCGGCGCCGAGCTGCGGGACCGGATGCACGCGACGCTGTCCAAGGGAATGCCGCCGTCGGAGGTGGCCGACAAGCTGGTCACGGCAGTCAGGGAGGGTGCGTTGTATCTGCTCACCGATCACGAGTGGGATAGCCGGATAGAGGCCCGGCATGCGGCGATCATGGCGGGCGCGGTCGGTCCGGCCGCGACGGGCGCGCTGGACGCGGAGGGCGTGCGATGAGCGCGCGGTACGGGTTCGATGGCCAGGTCGCGGTCATCACAGGCGGTGCGGCCGGGTTCGGGCTCGCGGTCGCCACCCGGCTTGCCGAGGCGGGCGCTTCCCTGGTCCTCGTGGACATAACGGCGGACGCCCTGCACGCGGCGGCCGAGAAGCTCGGCGCCCTGGCCGTGGTCGCCGACGTGTCCCAGGAGCCGGAGGTCGACAAGTACGTGGCCGCGGCCGTCGAGGCGCACGGGCGGATCGACCTGTTCTTCAACAACGCCGGCATCGAGGGGCGGATGGCCCCGATGACCGAGCTGTCTGTCGCGGACTTCGACCGGGTGATGGCGGTCAATGCCCGCGGCGTCTTCATGGGGCTGCGCGCCGTGCTCAAGGTCATGAAGCCGCAGGGCTCGGGCGTGATCGTGAACACCGCGTCGATGGCGGCGATCAAGGGGGCGGCGACGTTCTCCCCCTACATCGCCTCCAAGCACGCCGTGCTGGGGCTGACGAAGTCGGCGGCCCTGGAGGGCGCGCCGTACGGGATACGGGTGAACTGCGTGGCGCCGGGGCACATCGACACGCGGATGGGGCGCGACCTGACCAAGCAGATCAACCCGGACGACCCCGAGGGCGTGTTCCGCGCCGTCTCGGAGACCGTGCCGCTGTACAAGCGGTACGGCACCGCGACCGAGGTCGCGAACCTGGTGGTGTGGCTGCTGTCGTCGGAGTCGGAGTACGTGTCGGGGTCGCTGCACCTGATCGACGGCGCGATCAACGCGGGGTGAGGGCCACCCAGGCGAGCGAGGCGAGCGGGGTGAACGGAGCCGGGTTAGCGTTCGCGAGCACGTGGAGCGCCTCGATGACGCTGGCGAAGTGCTCCCTGGTGAGCTGCTCGGCGGCCTCCGCGTCGCCGTCGATCACCGCCTCGATGATGCCCAGGTGCTCGGTGAGCCCCTGGGCGAGGCGGCCGGGCAGCAGCGACACGTGGAACCGGTAGCGAACGCCCTGGTACCGCAGGCGCTCGATGATGCCCGTGGCGGTCTGCTGGCCGGCGATCTGCCGGATCTTGGCGTGCACCTGGTCGCTGACCCGGCTGTCGGTGACCACGTCGCCGTTCTTGACCGCGTCGGTCATCTCGTCGGCCATCTTCCGCAGCTCGCGGTGGTCCTCCTCGGTTGCCCGCGTCGCGGCCTTGGCCGCGCACAGCCCCTCGACGAGGGCGCGGACCTCGAGGATCTCGATCGCCTCCTCGATCGACACCGGCCGCACCCAGGCGCTGCGGTTGCGCTGGCGGCTGATCAGCCCCTCGTTCACCAGCAGCGCGAGTGCCTCCCGCACCGCGCCGCGGGAGGTCTCGTACTTCCTGGCGAGATCCGATTCCACCAGCCGCTGCCCCGGCGCGAACTCGCCGCGGTAAATCGCCTGCCGCAGCTTGTCCAGCAAGCTGACGGTCTTTGTCAGGCCTTCCTCGATGTCGTGGGTCTGCACGCTGTCCTCTCGTCCCCTCTGCCTCCAATACAGAATGACAGACGAAACTGAGGATTCTGTTACCGCCCGGTATTGCGCATGTTGCCGGCCACGGCCACCGCCGCAAGACGTTCGTGGCCGGCGGCATACAGTTTTCGTGCCAGGGCCGCCGGCGCGCTGGCGGTGGGTGCGGAAGGTGCCGTCGATGGAGGATCTCGTCGTTCGGGCGCTCGACAGGCTGGTGCCCGGTGGCGTGCAGCGGGGTGAGCTGCGGCGGGAGAACCGCATGGTGCGCTGGGTGGAAGCCGGTGCGGGCCGTCCCGCGGTCGTGCTCGACGCGGCCCTTGGCGAACCTGGTTCGCTGGCCTGGGCCGGGGTCATGCCGCTCGTGGCACCGCGCGCTCGCGTGCTCGCCTACGACCGGGCCGGCATCGGCGCCAGTGACCCGGCCTCGCCGCTGACTTTGGCTGCTCAGGTGGCCGACCTGGCCGCGGTGGCCGGGGCTACCGGGGGGCGCTGCGT
>JASHPP010000258.1 GCA_030038035.1 Trebonia sp. | reverse complement strand
CCGCGTCGATGACCCCCACCACGCCGCCGCCGACGGCGGTGAACACCGCCGCCCCGAGCAGCGGCGAGACCAGCCGCCCGCCCTCCTGCAGGGCCAGCCGGACGCCGTTGGTGCGCGCCCGCAGTTCCGGGGTGAACATCCGGGTGAACAGCGCGGTCTCGGCCGGGTCGGTCATGACAAGCGAGCAGCCGTAGCCGAGCATCACCACGTAGATCAGCCATATCCACGTGCGCGAGGTGACGAGCAGCAGGGTCGCGGTCATCGCGGCCGCGGCGATGTTCACCGCGATCAGCAGGCGCCGCTGCCGGACCCGGTCCGCGATGAGCCCGCCGAGCGGGCCGAGCAGCGACGGCGCGTAGATGCAGACCGACACCAGCGCCGCCGCGCTCGAGCTGCCGGTCAGCGTCTTGACCCAGATGCCCGCGACCAGCGACATGGCGCTGCTGCCCACCACGGAGAAGCCGAGGCCCGTCAGGTAGACGACCGCGTTCCGCCGGCCCGGCGCGGCAGGATGAGCAGCCTGCGCAGCAGTCACGCGCTCCAGAAAACCACTCAAACCGGCGGATGGCAAGCAACTTGATATGAGATGACTCAACTTTATTGAGCGACTGACGGAAATGGCTTGAACGGGCGCGGGCGGGCCGGGAGCATTGGCCGCATGGTCGTGGTGCGCGCGGCTGGGCCTGACGAGTGGACCACGCTGCGGGACGTGCGGCTGGCCGCGCTGCGGGAGGCGCCGCAGGCGTTCGCCTCGACGTACGCGCGGGAGGAACCGTTCACCGAGGAGCAGTGGCGGCGCCGGCTCAGCCGGGACAGCAGCGTCACGCTGTTCGGGTACCTCGCCGTGGCGGGGTCGGGTGGCGACCGCGCAGCGCCGGCGGGCATCGCCGGGGTGCTGCAGCAGGGCGGCGAAGCGGACCTGGTGTCGATGTGGGTGCGGCCGGCCGCGCGCGGGCGCGGCGTGGGCGAGGCACTGATCGCGGCCGCGGCCGGCTGGGCGAAGGCCCGCGACCACGACAGCTTGTACCTGTGGGTCACCGCGACGAACGCGCCGGCCCGCAGGCTCTACGGGCGGTGCGGATTCGCGCCGACCGGGGAATCGCAGCCGCTGATCTCGGACACCTCGCTGTCCGAGATCAGGATGAGCAGGCAGCTCTAGGCGCTTGCCTCGGCGAATTCGGCCCTGACGCCGAGCAGGCGCACCGGGCGGCCGGGGGTGAACTGGGCGAGGGCGGCCAGGGCGGCCTCCTCGATCGTCGCTGTCAGCGCCACTCCGTGGGTGACCGTGATGAAGGGCGCGTAGCGGACTTTGACGACCACACGAGCCACTGTCCGTTCCGAAACTTCATCGGCGACCTGCCTGGCGAGGCGGGCCACCTCTTCCCCTACCCGAGCCCAGTCGGTGATGTTCTGCTGGAAGGTGACCTCCCGGCCGTGCGAGCGGGCGACGTACGGCGTGGGGTCCACCTCGGCGTCGCCGCGGCCGCGGCCGAGCAGCACCAGCCACGGGCCGGTCATCGGGCCGAACTCCGCGGCCAGCCGGTCGGGGTCGGCGGCGGCCAGCTCGCGCACGGTCGTGATGCCGAGGGCGGCGAGCTTGGTCGTGGTCTTCGCGCCGATCCCCCAGATCGCGTCGGGCGGGCGGTCGCCGAGCAGCTCATACCAGGTCGCGAAGGTGAGCCGGAACACCCCGGCGGGCTTGCCGAAGCCGGTGGCGATCTTCGCCTGCAGCTTGTTCTCGCCGATGCCGACCGAGCAGTCGAGCCGCGTGGCGGCCTTCACGTCGGCGGCGAGGCCGCGGGCGTAGCCTTCGGGGTCTTCGGTGTCCACGCCGAGGAACGCCTCGTCCCAGCCGAGCACCTCGACCGGGTCGCCCGTTTCCCGCAGGACCGCCATGACCTCGGCCGACACCGCGTTGTAGGCTTCGGCGTCCACCGGCAGGAAGACGCAGTCGGGGCAGCGCTTGTGTGCGGTGCGCAGGGGCTGGCCGGAGTGGACGCCGAAGTTTCTGGCTTCGTAGGAGGCGGTGCTGACCACGCCGCGCCTGGTGGGGTCGCCGACGCCGCCGACCACGACGGGTTTGCCCTTGAGCTCCGGGTGGCGGAGCACCTCGACGGCCGCGATGAACTGGTCGAGGTCCACGTGCAGCACCCACCGGGTCACGCCCCGAGTATTACCCGTTCTGCCCGCAGTCGGACGCCTTGTTGCCCTGCAGCGCCCACGCCAGGCCCAGCTGGAGGTTCTCGGTCCTGGCGACGATTCCGACGCGCACCCGCAGAGACAGGTCCGTGATGATCGTCTGACCCCCGGGCCCGTCGCAGACGTCGGAGACCCACAGCACGCGCAGCAACCGGACAGAGTGCGGCGGAATGCTTCCCGGCAGGTCCCAGCGCGTCTGGCTGGTCCAGGAGCCGCCCTCATCGGCGTAGAGTCCGCTGCCGACGTCAAGCGACCATTGCATGGACATGCCTTCGACGTTCTGGTCGAGTCCGAGAATTGTCTGCGTCCAGTCGCTGTCGTTCTCGACGCCGACCACGAAGCCCTGCCACTGGCCATAGCGTTCCGGCACCGTGGTCTGGTAGACGCCCGCGGCCGTGGTGTCCACCTCCCGCGCGCGGTCCTGCGGGAACCACCAGGCCGAAAGGCCGCCCTGCAGCAGTGGTTCGGCGGTCAGCATCAGGCTGAGGAAGACTGCCGCTGTGACGGCTGCCGCGACGATCGCCGCGATCAGCGTCCAGACCCACCAGCGGACACGGGACAGCCGGCTGAGCAGCCTTCGCACCGCGGGCCGCGATCCCGGTCCGGCCGCTTCGGCGGCGAGCGCGCCAGGAGTGCCCAGCCGGGTGAGTTCGGCGCATACCTCGTCGTCGGCGGCGCTGGGCGGGAGGGCCTCGTCTAGGTGGGCGGCGATCTGCTCGCGCAGCTCGCGGGCCTGGGCCGCGGGCAGCCCCGCGCAGGCCGAGTCGAGGGCGCGCAGGTAGTCGCGTACCAGCGGATGCTCGAGCACCGTTTCGTTCATCGCCGGCGTCCTTCCTCTCCGGCCGGGTACAGGACGCCGCGGACCGTGGCGGCGAATTCGGTCCAGTCCGCGCGGAACGCCGCCAGCTGCTTGCGCCCGTCGTCGGTGATGAAGTAGTAGCGCCGCGCGCGCTCACCTTCGGCGTCGCGCCACTCGCTGGTCACCAGCCCAGCGTCGCGCAGCCGGTTCAGCAGCGGGTACACGGTGCCGTCGCTGGTCAGCAGCCCGCCGGCGGCGTCGAGCTCGCGGACGAGCTCGAGACCGAACCGGGGCCTGACCTCGAGCAGCGCGAGCACGCAGGGGCCGAGCACTCCCCTGCGCAGCTCGGTCATGCCCGGATCGCTGCCCATGTCTCACATGATGTCTTGTTACGCAAGACTAGTCAACGAGGATGCGCAATGTTTGTTCATGATTTCTTGAGGCGATGTCTGTGCGATGCCTGCGCCCGGTCTGGCGCCGTCGCCAGATCCCGGATCATGCCGGGAACATGATTTTGATTATGTGGGATACTTAGCCACCTTATAGGGGGGTAAAGTATCCCACATAATTAGGTACGGGGCGCCGCGTGCTCACAAGGCACGATGCGTTGCGTGACATCTGGCACATCGGACAACAAAATCTTTCAGATTCAAGCAGACGAAGCCGGCGGCAGGCTGTCGGGACGGAGGAAGCCGGGATCGGGCTGCGCGAGTACGCGCTGGGACTGGAAGCGCTGGAGCGGGTGGCGCGCGGTGCGCGGCGGCGGCGGGTAGACAAGGGCGTGTTCGGCGTGCTCGCCCTGGAGTCAGAGCCGGGCGGCCAGCGGCTGTGGCGCGGCCGGGGAATGTGCGCCAGGATCGGGCTATGGTGGCTCTGCCGTGACCGATGCGATGCGTGCACTCGTGATCGAGAGCGCCAGGTCAGCCCGGGTGCAGGCGGTCGACGTCCCGGTTCCGGCCGCGGGGCAGGTCGTGGTCGATGTGCATCGCGTCGGGATCTGCGGAACCGACGCCGAACTGTTCACAGGGGAACTGCCGTACTTCGCGCAGGGGAAGTCCCGTTTCCCGCTGCGTCCTGGGCACGAGTGGTGCGGTGTCGTCTCGGCAGTCGGCGCCGGGGTCGATGAAGCCTGGTACGGCGCCCGGGTCACCGGGGACACGATGCTTGGGTGCGGCCGTTGCCGCCGTTGCCGCGCGGGAAACGGTCACGTCTGCGCAGACCGTCATGAGCTGGGGATCACCGGGTGGCCGGGGGCGCTGGCTGACAAGGTGCTGGTTCCCTCGGCCAGCCTGCACGCGCTCCCGGACACGGTCGACGACCGGGCGGGGGCGCTGGTTGAACCCGGCGGGAACGCCTACCGTGCCGTGGCCGCGGCGCAGGCCGGGCCAGGGCGGCGGGTCCTCGTCTGCGGACCGGGCACGATAGGGCTGCTGGCCGTCGCCTTCGCCAGCGTCGCGGGGGCGGAAGTCCACGTTCTCGCGCTGGACTCCCGTCGCAGGGAACTCGCGGGCAAGCTCGGCGCCCGCCGGTACTGGATGGCCACTGACCCGCC
>JASHPP010000257.1 GCA_030038035.1 Trebonia sp. | reverse complement strand
CCCGCCCTCGGCGTTCCCGAAGACCCGGCGACCGGGTCGGCCGCCGGCCCGCTGGCGCTGCACCTCGCCCGGCACGGCAGGATCAGGTTCGGCGAGGAAATCGAGATCCGCCAGGGCGCGCAGATCCACCGCCCGTCGGTCCTGTACGCACGCGCGGACGGGACGGACAATGCGGTCGAGCGGGTGCTCGTGGGCGGCCAGGCCGTGGTCGTCGCGCACGGCGAATACCGGCTGGCCTGAGCACCGGGACCTGCGGCGCGAAGCAGCGGACCGTTCGGAATCTGATCGGGCGGGGACCACCCCCGGACCCGCGGAAAGGAAAGGACCTGCATGACGATCAGCGTTCACGGCGTGGTGGCGCGCGGAAAGGGCGAGCCGGTCAGCGTCACAGAGGTGCTGGTGCCTGATCCAGGACCGGGCGAGGCGCTCGTGCGGGTGCAGGCCTGCGGCGTCTGTCACACCGACCTGCACTACAAGATGGGCGGCATCGGCGAGGACTTCCCGTACCTGCTCGGGCACGAGGCGGCCGGTGTCGTCGAGGCGGTCGGCGACGACGTCACCGACGTGGCGCCCGGCGACTTCGTGATCCTCAACTGGCGCGCCGTCTGCGGGCAGTGCCGCGCCTGCACGCGCGGCCGGCCCTGGTACTGCTTCGCCACGCACAACGCCAAGCAGAAGATGACGCTGGCCGACGGTACGCCGCTATCCCCGGCGCTGGGCATCGGCGCGTTCGCCGAGCGGACGCTGGTCGCGTCCGGCCAGTGCACCAAGGTCAACCCGGCGATCGCCCCGGCCACCGCGGGGCTGCTCGGCTGCGGCGTGATGGCCGGAATTGGCGCCGCCATCAACACGGGCGGCGTCACCCGGGGCGACACGGTCGCGGTCATCGGCTGCGGCGGGGTCGGCGACGGGGCCGTGCTCGGCGCCCGGCTGGCCGGCGCGAAGACGATCATCGCGGTGGATGTCGACGACCAGAAGCTGCAGTGGGCGCGCGAGTTCGGCGCAACGCACGCGATCAACTCGCGCACCGCCGATCCGGTCGAGGGCATCAAGGAACTCACCGGCGGGTTCGGCGCGGACGTGGTGATCGAGGCCATCGGGCGGCCCGAGACCTACACGCAGGCGTTCTTCGCCCGTGACCTGGCCGGCGTGGTCGTGCTGGTCGGCGTGCCGACCCCGGAGATGCGGCTGGAGCTGCCGCTGCTTGAGGTGTTCGGCCGGGGCGGGGCGCTGAAGTCATCCTGGTACGGGGACTGCCTGCCCAGCCGCGACTTCCCGATGCTGGTCGACCTGCACCTGCAGGGCCGGCTGCCGCTTGACAAGTTCGTGTCAGAGACGATCTCGCTCGGCGACGTCGAGGCGGCGTTCGCGAAGATGGAGCACGGCGAGGTGCTGCGCAGCGTGGTGGTCTTCTGACCGGCGCCGCTCACGGGGACCCGCGGGCCGGCCACGGCCCGCCGTGCGGCGGCGGCCCGGGCGATGGCGCTGTCACCCGCATCGCGATGTGGTCCGGGCCGCGGACGCTGTCCACGGCGCTGCTGCGGGCCTGGGAGAACCGCCCGGACACGGTCGTCGCCGACGAGCCGCTGTACGCCTTCTACCTGGCGGCCACGGGGCTTGACCACCCCGGCCGCGAGCAGGTGATCGCCAGCCAGCCGGCCGACTGGCGCACCGTGCTGCGCGCGCTGGCCCGCGACCCGCTGCCAGCAGGCGCCTCGATCTATTACCAAAAGCACATGACCCATCACCTCCTGCCGTCGGTGGACCGGTCCGCGCTTGCGCCGCTGCGGCACGCGTTCCTGATCAGGGACCCGCGCTGGCTGCTCGCCTCCTACGCCCGGGTCCGCGCCGCGCCGAGCCTGGCCGACCTGGGCCTGCGCCAGCAGGCGGAGATCTTCGAGGGGTTCGGCGGGCCGGTGATCGACTCCGCCGACCTGCTGGCCGCGCCGGAAGCGGGGCTGCGCGCCCTGTGCGCCGCGCTGGGCGTCCCGTTCTCCGCCGCGATGCTGTCCTGGCCGCCTGGCCCGCGCGCCAGCGACGGCGTATGGGCGCCGTACTGGTACGACAGCGTGCGCAGGTCGACCGGCTTCGTCCCGGTGGCGGTTGCCGCCGAGCCCCCCGCGCTCCCGCCCGCGCTGCACCCGCTGCTGGAGCAGTGCCTGCCCTACTATGAGAGAATTCGAAAATATAAGCTCAATTTTTAGCCCGAACGGACCGGGCCGGCTCGCAGGAGTAACCGCATGCTGCAGAAGTTCGACGAACGCAACAGGGACCTGATCGTCAGCGTCGGCGGCACGCTCGCGCACCGCGACCAGGCGGGGGTGAGCCCGTTCGATTCGGCGGTCCAGGGCGGGGACGCGGTGTGGGAGGGGCTGCGGCTCACCAACGGCCGGATCTTCGCGCTCGGCGAGCACCTGGCCAGGCTGCGCCGCTCCGCGCATGCGCTGGCGTTCACGTCGGTGCCGGACGACGCGCGGATCACCGGGGAAATCCGCCGGACGCTCGCGGCGAACGGGATGCGGGACGGCGTCCACATCAGGCTCACGCTGACCCGCGGGGTCAAGATCACCTCGGGCATGGACCCCCGGCTGAACACCTCGGGCCCGACGCTGATCGTCCTCGCCGAGTTCAAGGACCCCGTATACGACCTGGCTGGGATCACGCTGGTCACCGCCAGCGTCCGGCGGCCCGCGCCGGACTGCCTGGACCCGAAGATCCACCACAACAACCTGCTGCCGTCGATCCTCGCCAAGATCGAGGCCAACGTCGCCGGCGCCGACGACGCGGTGATGCTCGACCACCGCGGCTTCATTGCCGAGACCAACGCGACGAACATCTTCCTGGTCGCCGGCGGCGCGCTGCTGACCCCGACAGCGGCGTCCTGCCCGGAGGGGATCACCCGCTCGGCGGTGCTGCGGCTGGCGCAGGACGCCGGCCTCCCGGCCGAACTAGGCGACTACACGCTCCCGCAGCTGTACAACGCCGACGAGGCCTTCGTCACCGGCACGATGGGCGGCCTGGCACCCGTCATCGCCGTCGACGGCAGGACGATCGGCGACGGCGCCACCGGCCCGGTCACCAAGCACCTCACCGAGCTTTACGCGAACCTCACGGCCACCACGGGCACCGTGGTCGTGTGAGGTGCCGGCGCCCCGCCGTCGGCGCCGGCCGGGTCAGCCGTCGGTGATCCTGCCGTCCGCCAGCTCCAGGACCGAGTCGGCGATGTCGATGAGCGCGGGGTCGTGGGTGGCGACAAGCGCGGTGACGCCCTCGGAGCGCACGACGGCGCGCAGCAGCCGCATGATCTGCTTGCCGGTCTCCTGGTCGAGCTGGCCCGTTGGCTCGTCGGCGAGCAGCAGCGCGGGCCTGGTGGCCAGCGCGCGGGCGATCGCGACCCGCTGCTGCTGCCCGCCGGACAGCTCGCCAGGGCGCTGCTTCGTGTGGCCGGCGAGCCCGACGATCGACAGCATCAGGGAGACGCGCTCTTCCCGCTGCCGTGGGGCGACGCCGGAGATCCGCAGCGGGACGCCGACGTTCTCGGCGGCCGACAGCACGGGCAGCAGCCCGAACGACTGGAAGATGTAGGCCACGGTCTCCCGGCGCAGCCGCATCCGGTCGCGCTCGTCCATCGCGGTCACCTCCTGCCCGGCCACCACGACCGTGCCGCTGTCCGGCGCGTCCAGCCCGCCGACCACGTT
>JASHPP010000256.1 GCA_030038035.1 Trebonia sp. | reverse complement strand
CCGGCGGCAATCATCGACTTGGGCAGCCGCTGCGGGTCGTTCAGCGCGGCGACCTCGCGGCCGAGTGACACGACCCCGGTGGACGAACGGAAGTTGTCGTCCAGAGTCACCGTCCGCACCCCGTCCAGCCGCTCGGTGAACGACAGGATGTTGGCGACCGCGCTGCCGCGCCACTGGTAGATCGTCTGGTCGTCGTCGCCGACCACGCACAGGTTCGCCCCGTGCCGGCACAGCCGCTCGATCAGCTTTTCCTGGATCGGGTTCGTGTCCTGGTACTCGTCCACCACCATGTAGCGAACGTCGTCCCGCACGTGCCGGATGAGCGCTCCGGCCATCTCGTCGTCAGGGCCGAGATCGAGCAGGTCCACCGCCACCCGCAGCAACTCGGTGAAGTCGAAGTAGTTCTGCTTCGCCAGCAGCCGCCGGTACCCGACCATCGCTTCGACCAGATCGCCGGGCACCAGCGACGTGTCCACGTCGTCCTCGCGCAGGATGCCGAGCACCTGAATGTAGAGCGGGGAGTTGACGAAACGCTTCAACTTCCTCGGCGTCCCGTTCACCACCGCGTCGACCACCGTCAGTCCGGACGCCCGGCTGTTGCGGTCGATGAACAGCCGCGTCTGGATGCCGGACAGCACGTTCCGCTTGAACGCCTCGGGCACCCAGGTCTGCAGTTGGTCACGCGCGTACCCGTGCATGGTGCCGATGAACATCTCGGCCATCCCGGTCAGCTCGCCGAGCTCACCGGTGACCAGCGTCGTCACCCGCTCCTTGAGCTCGGCGGCGGCCTTCTCGGTGAACGTGAACGCGACGATGTTCTTCGGCTCGACCGCAGGCCGCTTCAGGATCTCCACGATCCGCTGCGAGATCACCTGCGTCTTGCCTGACCCCGCGCATGCCACGATCAGCAGCGGTTCGTCCAGCATCGCGATCGCAGCCGACTGCTTCCGCGTATAGTGCATGCCGACGCTCCCGTGCGTTGAGGCCAACGTGTCCCAAGGCTCTTGAAGCTGTCCAAGGCTATCCCCAAGGCCTAGGCGTTGTGACATGCTGACCGCATGGGGAGTCCGAGTCCGTCAGTCTGCCGTTGAACGCGAGTACCGCCGTTCACGTGGTCCCCGGGGATCTCCCAGCCGAGTTGGCTGCAGCTTTGGGGAACGTCACGCGCATCGCCTGGGACGTCGAGACAACGGGGTTGGACTGGCGAAACGAGCGGCTGGCCACCTGTCAGCTCTACGCGGAAGCGCCCGGAATCACGATCGTCCAGCTAGATGGCCGCAGGCCTGCCCGGCTAATGGCCCTGCTGGGCAACCAGGAGATCGAGAAGGTGTTTCACCACGCGCCCTTCGACCTCCGTTTCATGGTGCACGCATGGGATGTCAGGCCAGCCTCGATCCGCTGCACGAAGGTCGCGTCGAAGCTCCTCGCACCTGATATGCCGAACGAAACCCATAGCCTCCAGCAGCTCGCCGCCCGTCACCTGGGAGTAACCCTCACCAAGGGGCCGGTTCGCACCAGCGACTGGACAGCATCAAGGTTGACTCCCGGGCAGCTCGATTACGCTGCCGCCGACGTGCTGCACCTGCTTGCACTGCTGGACGTCATGCAGGAGGACCTGGATAAGGCGGGGCTGACCAGCCTGTATGACGACTGCTGCGCGTTCTTGCCCGCTCGCGTGCTGCTCGAGCTCGACGGTTATCCCGACGTGTTCGCCTACTGAGGCGCGGACTGTCCGGCCAGCGGCGTCCACCGCTCACCGGTGAAGAAACGGAACCCGCGAGCGGGGGTCGCATGCATACGTGCGAGCAGCCTTAGGTGCCACGGCGCGTCAGGGCCGTTGAGGTGTTCAACCCGCACGGACACGGTTGCCCGCCGCATCAAGGTCCGCATGTCCTCCACCAGCAGATCCGGCACCCAGCCGATGGGCACTGACAGCCCTAGCACCTGAAGCGCGAGCGGGTTGACCGGGTTGACCGGTTCATCGGCAAGCGCCAACGGGTCGCCTGGCTTGAGGCTCGCCAGCGCGACCTCCGCCTTGTCGCGGGGGACATAGCGCATCCCGTGGACCAGGAACAGGCCGCTGAGCGTGTCGTCGGCGACTGTCGGCTCAGGGAGCAGTTGCAGCGTGTCTCCCTGACGCCGCCCCTCGGACCTTGCGATCTGCTCCCACGGGCCGGGATCTCCGTCGAGGCCGAGCCGCTCCACGTACCGCTGGTAGTCGGGACGCCGCGGGTCCATCGCGCGCTGGGCGAACAAGGGGAACAGGTCCGCGGAGGCGTACTCGCAGCGCAGGTCCGCAAAGCCGAGGAGCGGCCGGAAACCTTCGACTTGCAACGCGTTGCGGATGTAGCTGAACCGGTAGACCTGTCCGTCGTAGGTGAGGTAGCCAACCGGGTTGATCGACCGCTTCTCCGGATGCTGCCAAGCCACGACCAGCCGCTGCACCACGTCACCAGACCGGTCCGGGTGGGTGCTCGCGGCAGGCACGTTAAGTACCGCCATCGAGAACTCTCCTCCGATTCACGCCGAGAACCGACTCTGCGAATCTACGAGCCGGGTCTGACATTCTAGGTACCCGAGCGAGAATATCGGGTGCACGACAGGTTTGTTGGGGATGATCTTGGCCCGGCGGTGGGCTCGCGGTTCTGAGTGGCGTTGTGTGTCAGACGGCTGTCCGGATCCCGGTTGGGTGAGTCGTGCGGGCTGGCCAGAGCTCGTCCCACCGGCCGCTGGCTTGCCAGGTGCGCAGGGCGATGATGCTGGCGGCGCCGTCGGTGGTCCAGTGCATGCCGGACTGCTTGGCGCGCTGGACGACGACTGCCTTGATGCCGCCTTCGATGGCGCCCGGGCCGGTGAACATGCCCAGCTTCTTGAAGTCCGCGTAGCGCATCCGGTGGGCGTTGCGCTCGAGGTAGCCGGGCTTCCTCTCCAGTTCCCCGGCCTTGACGCCTTCGAGCGGGTAGCTGCGGGCGGCGGCGATGACTGCCTGGACGTTCCCGGCGTCCAGTTCCTCGCTGCGCCCGGCCAGCCACTGCTGCGGGCAGGGGGTGATGAAGGCGAGGTGGGCGGCCAGGTCGTGCAGGTGCTCGCGGGCGTGGTAGATGTCCACGATGCAGGTGGCGTGGGGGTAAAGCTCCCCGGCCATCGTCCAGATCCAGGCCGCGCCGTCGCCCAGGGCGGCGGCCTGCCGGCGGCGGTCGCCGCCGCGGCGCAGGTACTCGGCCTTCACCAGCCCGGCGAGGGCGTCCCTGCCGTCGAAGGTGGCCATGTAGCTGGAGGAGCCGGGGTCCATCGCCGGCCTGCCGCCGGAATCCAGGGCCGAGACGGTGAAGAACCGTGGGGGACAACGCCCTAGAGGCCACGGATAGTGACGGCTTCATGGGTCCCGTACCTGGCAGCCGTGCGGACCCGGAGCAGCTCGCCCGCGCGTGCTGGTTCCTGGCACTTCTTACCGAGGCATTCCGGGCTGGGCCGGTGACTGTGGCCACGGGGCCACTGAGGCAGTTCCTGAGCCGCCAACCCTCGGTCGATGAA
>JASHPP010000255.1 GCA_030038035.1 Trebonia sp. | reverse complement strand
CGGGCGCCGGCGGCGCTCCCGCGGCCGGCGGTCCGGGGTCGGGCGGACCAGTCGTTCCCCTCGGCGGCCGGCCTCGGCGGCGGTGGCGCCTGATCGCGGCCGCCGCGGCCGCGGTCATCGTCGTGGCCGGGGTCGCGCTAGGGTTCGGCCTGTCCTCGGCGGGGTCGAAGAACCCCAACTCGGGTCCGTCGCCGTCCCTGCTGCCCAGCTCGGGACAGGCGAAGAAACCGTCGCCGACCCCGACCCCGACGCCCAAGCCGACGAACACGGGCGCGAGCGGGCTCGGGCGTAACACCGGCGGCGGCAAGAAGCCGAAGCCAACGCACTCCCCGACACCGACACCGACGACGGCGCCCCCGGCGCCGACCACGGCCCCCCCGGCGCCGACGACGCCGCCGGCCCCTGCACCGACGACACCGTCGCCCGCACCCAAGCCGACGCCTACGCCGCCATCGCAGTCGATTTCCACGTGGTCCGGCGCCAGCTTCTTCAACTGCTCGAACCTCGGGTCCATCGGGTCCATTCCGGGTGGTACGCCTGCGTCATTCATTTTCTACAACAACAGTTCGGCCAGTATCGGCGTCTATGAAATTAACTCTGGCGACGTCGTCGACTACGTAACCTCGGTTGGGGCGCATGGGTCGTACACCGCCAGCGTCGACACCGACCAGGACTGGATGGTCGGCAATTCCGGCGGCAGCTGTCTGGGGATCCTCAACATCACCGGCAGCGGCTCCGTCTCCGTCTCTTAACTCTGGCTAATTCTCATCGCCAAAGGCAACAAGCATAAAGGAGCGGGTCGTGCGGCTATTCGGCAAGCCAATCCTGGCGCTTTCTGCTGGTGTTATCGGTCTGGTCGGCGCCCTCGCGGGCGCCGCGCCCTCGGCGGCCGCACCCGCCGCCGCCAGCTTCGGCGCGCCGCTGGCCCTGACGGCCAGTGCCGCGCCCCGCCTGCCGCTTGGCGCGACGCTGCTTGGCGCCGTCCCGGCGCAGCAGACGATGCACCTGGACGTCACACTGACCATGCGGGATCAGGCGGGTCTTGAGGCGCTGCTGAACGGCCTGTCGAACCAGAACTCGCCGTACTTCCGCGACTTCCTGACGTCCGCGCAGATCGGCGCGATGTTCGGCCCGACGCTTGGGCAACTGGCAGAGGTGGAGAACGCGCTTCGGGCGGCGGGCCTGACCCCGGGGCAGGTCGAGCCCAACCGGCTCGCGATCCCGGTCACCGCGACCGCGGCCCAGGTGGAGCAGGCGTTCGGGATACGCCTGCTGAGCTACCGGCTGTCAGGAGGCCGGATAGCCTACGCGAACGCGACCGCGCCGCATGTGGGGGCTGTCGTCGCGCCGCTGGTGTCCGGCGTGCTCGGGCTTGACGACCTGTACCAGCTGCAGGACATGGCCGAGCACGTGACCGCGCCGGCCGCGCCGGCCGCCAAGCCGACGGCGGCGGTGCCGGCTCTCGAGGGCCCGCAGCCCTGCCTGGCCGCCGGCGACGAGGCGGTGAAGTACGGTTCCTACACCGCCAACCAGATCGCCGAGCACTACGGGCTCGCGGCGCTGTACACGATAGGCGACCTCGGGCAGGGCGTGCACGTGGCGGTGGCCGAGTTCGAGCCGAACCTGGCCAGCGACATCAGCGCGTACGAGGCCTGCTACAAGATCCACACCACCGTCCACTGGCGGGCGATCGACGGCGGTGTCGGCACTGGCGCAGGAACGGGGGAAGCGGCGCTGGACATCGAGCAGATCGCGAGCCTGGCGCCAGACTCGGTCATCGACGTCTACCAGGTGCCCAACACGATCAGCGACTTCTTCGACATGTTCAACACGTTCGTGAACACCGGTGACGACAAGGTGCTGAACGTGTCGTGGGGACTGTGCGAACCGGACTTCAGCAGTACGCAGATCACCGAGATCTCGACGGCCATCCAGCAAGCGGACGCCGAAGGCAAGACGATCGTCGCGGCGGCGGGGGACACCGGCTCCACGGACTGTTACGGGGGCACCACGGACGCGACCACCCTGGCCGTCGACTCGCCGGCCAGCTCGCCGTACGTCGTCGCGGTCGGCGGCACGCATATCGCCAGCGACGCCCCGCTGTCGCCTGAGACCGTGTTCAACGAGTCGATACCCGTCACCGAGGGCGGCAGCGGCGCCGCCGGCGGCGGCCTGTCCACGGTGTGGTGCATGCCCTCCTACCAGTACCAGTCCACCATCCCTGGCCTGGACAACCCCACCTATTCGGAGTCCAACTCGTCCTGCAAGGGGACCACCGCGGGCACCAACGCGAAGGGGCTGGTGCGGCAGGTGCCCGACATATCCGCCGACGCGGACCCCTACAGCGGTTACGTCATCTACTTCGACGGCGCCTGGGAAGGCGGCTGGGGCGGGACCAGCGCGTCGACAACGGTCATGGCGGCCATCGCCGCCCTCATCGACGCCTCGCCTTACTGCGTGGACTGGAAGACGGGGGACGCGGGCCTGCTCCCCCAGACGCTGTACAAGACCGTCGCCGCGCAGGAGGCCCTGGCGTACCCGGCGAGCTCCAGCCAGGTCCCGGCGATCATCTCCGACGTGACCAGCGGCAACAACGACTACACGATCTCCGGCTACACCGGCGGCCTGTATCCGGCCACTCGCGGCTACGACATGGCCAGCGGACTCGGGGTTCCGCTGGTGATGGGCTTCACGTCAAACCTGCAGGCCAGCGCCTACTGGTCGGGCCTCGCCTCGATGATGTGCCGTACGCTCGCTCCCGCGGCCAACAGGTATCCGAAGGTCACCGGCGTCTCCCCGAAGACGGGCACGGCCGGGAAGTCGATCACCGTGACCCTGCACGGCTCCGGTTTCCTGGCGATACCGGGAGCGGACATCGCCAAGATCGTCACCGGCCCGCTGACCCACCTGAAGACGTACCTCATGACCGCGCACTGCAAGTCCCTCACGGTGTGCACGGTGACGCTGCCAGCCCTGTCGGCGCGCACGGTCGACATCTCGATGTCGGTGGCCGCCTCGCAGTACTCGGCGTACAACAAGGGAGACCGCTTCACGTACGTCAACAAGAAGAAGACGCAGGCGCCCTCGATCGTCGACGCGGCGAGGTTCACGTTCACGTGACCGTTCCGGCGTGTCCGCCGGGACCACGCTTACGCCGCCGAAGCCCGGACCCGCCCGCTGACGCCGCGGGGCGGATTCGCCACCGCCGGCAGCCCCGCGGCTGCGACTTTGCACACTCCGTGACCATTTTCCGGGCCGTTATGGGCGATTTGTCCATGCAAGAAGTGTGCAAAGAGAACGCCAGGGACTGCTGTGACCAGCGAGGCAGGGTCCGGTGCAGCCTCAGACGCGCGTCCACGCCTCCGTCAGCACCGAACGCAGGATCTGCTCGATCGTGTCGAAGTGCTCCTGGGTGCAGATCAGCGGCGGCGCCAGCTGGATCACCGGGTCGCCGCGGTCGTCGGCGCGGCACACCAGGCCGGCGTCGAAGAGCGCGTGCGACAGGAAGCCGCGCAGCAGCCGCTCGCACTCGTCGTCGTCGAAGGTCTCCTTCGTGGCCTTGTCCTTGACAAGCTCGATGCCGTAGAAATAGCCGGCGCCGCGGACGTCGCCGACGATCGGCAGGTCAGACAGCTTCTCCAGGGTGGCGCGGAACGCGCCCTCGTTCGCGCGCACGTTCCCCAGCAGGTCCTCGCGCTCGAAGACGTCCAGGTTGGCCAGCGCGACCGCGGCGGAAACCGGGTGCCCGGCGAACGTGACGCCATGCAGGAACGTGGCGTGGCCGGACAGGAACGGCTCCATCAGGTGGTCGCGGACGATCATCCCGCCGAGCGGTGAGTACCCCGAGGTCGCGCCCTTGGCGAAGGTGATGATGTCCGGCACGTACCCGTACCGCTCGGAGCCGAAGTAGTAGCCGAGCCGGCCGAAGGCGCAGATCACCTCGTCCGAGACCAGCAGCACCCCGTAGGTGTCACAGATCGAGCGCACCCGCTGGAAGTAGCCGGGCGGCGGCGGGAAGCAGCCGCCGGAGTTCTGCACCGGCTCAAGGAACACGCAAGCAACCGAGTCGGGGCCCTCCCGCAGGATGGCGCGCTCTATCTCGTCCGCGGCCCAGATCCCGAACTCCTCCTCGCTGGCGGAGGCGAACGACGGTGCCCGGTAGAAGTTCGTGTTCGGCACCCGGACGCCGCCCGGCGGCAGCGGCTCGAAGGCGCCCTTGATGTCCGCCAGGCCCGTGACGGCCAGGGCTCCCATGGACGTCCCGTGGTAGGCGATGTCCCGGCTGAGCACCTTGTAGCGGCCGTGCTCGCCGCGCAGCTTGAAGTACTGCTTGGCGAGCTTCCACGCCGACTCGACGGCCTCGGAGCCCGACGTGGTGAAGAACACGCGGTTCAGGTCCCCGGGTGCCAGCGAAGCCAGGCGCTCCGCCAGCATGACCGCCGACGGGTGCGCGTAGGACCACAGCGGGAAGTAGGCGAGCTCGGAGGCCTGCTTGGACGCGGCCTCGGCCAGCTCGGTGCGGCCGTGGCCGGCCATCGTCACGAACAGGCCCGACAGCCCGTCCAGGTACCGCTTGCCGTGGTCGTCGTACACATAGGGTCCCGAGCCGCGCACGATTACCGGGATGTCGCCATCCCCGTAGGCCGACATCCGGGTGAAGTGCAGCCACAGGTGTTGCTTCGCAGCTTCCTGCAGGTCGAAAGTCATCGTGTTCCCCATGTGTAAGTCTGCTTGCGTAGCCTCAGGTAGACGAGCGTCTCCGTAGACGTAACGGACGGTACCCCGCGCACCCGGCTCAAAATCTCCAGCAGGTGGTCATCGTCCTCGCACACGACCTCGAGGAGCAGGTCAAACGACCCCGCGGTGATCACCACGTAATCGATCTCGTCCATGCTCGCCAGGTCGTCCGCGACCTTCTCGAGGTCGCCGCCGCACTTGAGCCCGATCATCGCCTGGCGGCGGAAACCGAGCATCAGCGGATCGGTCACGGCCACGATCTGCATGACGCCCGTCTCCTGCAGGCGCTGCACTCGCTGCCTGACGGCGGCCTCGGACAGCCCGACCGCCTTGCCGATGGCCGCGTAGGACTGACGTCCGTCGGCCTGCAGCTGCTCGATGATCCGCTTGGAGATATCGTCGATGACGACCGTTCCAGCAGGACCGCCGCGCGCGCCGTGGGCCATGCGATCACATCCTTCGGGAGTGTCGGTCGCCGGTGAGCGGGGTACCGGTAGAACTTCATCGTGTCACGTTCGGCGGCAATGTCAACTGATTTCGTAGATTTTTGCTTAGATTACTACTGATTCACTTGTCACAGCAACGCAACTCTGCGAAGCTCATCGCACAGGGTGAGATCGCGCCGCGTGCGAGCTCGTGCGGCCCAGAGGAGGCAGGGGATGACGCAGGCACCATTGCGTAACTTCGTGAACGGCAAGTACACCGACCCCAGGGACGGGAACTACAGCGACGTCGTCGACCCCAGCACCGGCGAGGCCTACGCCCAGGCGCCCGTCTCATCGGCCGCCGACGTCGACGACGCCCTGCAGGCCGCCGCGGCCGCGTTCGAGACCTGGCGCGACTCCACCCCTGCCGAGCGCAGCCTGGCCATGCTGAAGTTCGCCGACGCGGTAGCGGCGCGGGCGGAGGAGATCACCCAGGTCGAGTGCAAGAACACCGGCAAGCCGGTGGCGCTCACCCTGTCGGAGGAGCTGCCCCCGTCGGTGGACCAGCTGCGGTTCTTCGCCGGCGCCGCGCGGGTGCTCGAAGGCCGGTCCGCCGGCGAGTACATGAAGGACCACACCTCGATGATCCGGCGGGAGCCGATCGGCGTGTGCGCGCAGGTCACGCCCTGGAACTACCCGCTGATGATGGCGGTGTGGAAGATCGGCCCGGCGCTCGCCGCGGGCAACACGGTCGTGCTCAAGCCGTCCGACACCACGCCGGCCTCCACCCTCCTGCTGGCCGAAATCGCCAGCGAGTTCTTCCCGCCCGGCGTCTTCAACGTGGTCTGCGGCGACCGGGACACCGGGCGCGAGCTGGTCAGGAACAAGATCCCCGCGATGGTCTCGATCACGGGCAGCGTGCGGGCGGGCATGGAGGTGGCGCGCGCCGCCGCCGACGACCTCAAGCGCGTGCACCTCGAGCTCGGCGGCAAGGCGCCGGTGGTCGTCTTCGACGACGCCAATATCGCGTCCGCCGCCGAGGCGATCGCCGGAGCGGGCTATTTCAACGCGGGCCAGGACTGCACCGCGGCGACCCGCGTGCTGGCCGGGCCAGACATCGCCGGCGACCTCACCGCCGCGCTGGCCGAACAGGCCCGCGGCACCGTGACCGGCGGCCTTGACGTGGCGGACGCCTACTACGGTCCGCTGAACAACCCCAACCAGCTCGCCCGGGTCAGCGGCTTGCTTGACCGCGTCCCCGCCCACGCGACGGTCGAGGCCGGCGGCCATGCGATCGCCGGTCCTGGGTACCTGTTCGAGCCGACGGTCGTCTCCGGGCTGCGCCAGGACGATGAGATGATCCAGGACGAGATCTTCGGCCCGGTCATCACGGTGCAGCGGTTCAGCGACGAGGCGGAGGCGCTGCGCTGGGCCAACGGCGTCCGCTACGGGCTGGCATCCAGCGTCTGGACCAGGGACCACGGCCGCGCGATGCGGATGGCCCGCGGCCTGGACTTCGGCGCGGTGTGGATCAACACGCACATCCCGATCGTCGCCGAGATGCCGCACGGCGGCTTCAAGCACTCGGGATATGGCAAGGACCTGTCGATGTACGGCTTCGAGGACTACACCCGCATCAAGCACGTGATGAGCTACATCGGCGCCTGACAAGCAAAGACATTCATCGATCCGACCGGCCCTCTCGCGGCCGCGCAGCCCTGCGGGCACCCAGGCGGGGTCTACCAGCCCAGTTCGCGCAGGCGCTGGTCGTCGATGCCGAAGTGGTGGCCAACCTCGTGGATGACGGTCCGCCTGATCTCGTCGGCGACCTGCTGCTCGGTCTGGCAGATCGCGCAGATCGCCTGGCGGTAGATGGTGATGCGGTCGGGCAGGACGCCTGAGTAGTTCGTGGTCCGGCTGGTGAGCGGTACGCCCTGGTAGAGCCCGAGCAGTCCGGGCGGTCCTGGGAAGTGCTGGACCGTGACGGCGACGTTGCTCATCATCCGGCCGAGTTCTTCTGGCAGCCCGTCGAGCGCGGTGCCCACCATCTCTTCGAAGAGCTCCGGTTCGACGTCGATCACCAGCACATTGTCCACCGGGCCCGCCTCATGCGGGTTCGCAGGCGTTGTTGGTGGCGGGGCCCCCGCCACCAATAGGCTTGTCGCTGGGGGCCCCACCGCCAAGCCGGGTCCCCGTCGGCCGCGGCCGGGTCCCCCCAATGCGGCGGTTTCAGGCCGCCTCGGCCAGATGCAGCCTGATGATCGAGTCGAAGTCGGGGTCCGGGGTCAGGCCAAGCCGCGCCGCGCGGTCCGCCTGCACGCGGGCCGGCCACCCGGTCACGATCGCGGCGACCGCGGGGTCGGGCACCCAGTCGATCAGCGCGCTGACCCGAGGGCCGGCCACCCGTTCCAGGGCGGCGGCCATCTCGGCGACCGACACCGTCAGCGCGGGCATGGTGACGGCTGTGCGGTCACCCCACGTCCGTTCGGAAGAATGAGCGGCGCACCGCAGCGCCGTGACAGCCTTGGCGGGGGAGGCAAGCGCCACCGTCGTGTCGGGCGGAACCGGACAGGTGGCGCGCTCGCCGGCCAGCGGCTCGCGGATGATGCCGGACAGGAAGCCGGACGCGGCGGCGTTGGGACGGCCTGGCCGCACCGACACGGTCATCAGCCGGACCGCCCGCCCGCGCAGGAAACCCTTGCGCGCGTAGTCGGCGAGCAGGTATTCGCCGATCGCCTTCTGGCTGCCGTAGCTCGTCTGCGGGTTGGGCGCCGTGTGGTCGCCGACGACTGCGGGCAGCGGGTGCTCCGGTGAGCCGCCGAACACCGCGACCGAACTCGCGTACACCACCACCGGACAGGTGCCAAGCGCGCGGCAGGCCGCGAGCAGCGCCTCGGTCGCGCGCAGGTTCGCCTGCATGCCGAGGTCGAAGTCGGCCTCGCATTCGGCGCTGACGGCCGCCGCCAGGTGGAAGATCACGCCGGCCCCCGCGAGCACGACGTCGGTCTCGGCCAGCACGTCGGCGAGGTCGCCGCGGACGGCGCGCACCCGGCCGTCGGCGGCCAGGTCCGGCGGGACCGGTGCCTGGTCGATGAGCGTCAGGCGGGACAGCGGGCTCGGCTCGCTCCCCGCCACGCGCAGCGTGCCCTGTGCCAGCAGTTGCCTGGCAAGGCGGGCGCCGAGGAACCCGGCACCGCCGGTCACCACCACGTGCACCATGACGCCTCCACGGCGAGCCTAGGCATCGAGCCTAGGCATAGGGTGGGGGAGTTGCATAGGCGAGCAGGCGCGAGCAGGCGCGAGAGGGGATGCCCGGCGATGAACATCGATAAGCCCGAGGTCGACTTTCCCGAGGGCGAACCGCCGGCGACGCTCGAGGTCACCGACATCTGGGAAGGCGACGGCAAGGTCGCCGGCCGGGGCGACAGAGTCCTGGTGCACTACGTCGGGGTCGCGTACTCGACCGGCGAGGAGTTCGACGCCAGCTGGGACCGGGGCGAGCCGCTGGAGTTCCGGCTCGGCGCCGGGCAGGTCATCGCCGGCTGGGACCAGGGCGTGCAGGGCATGAAGGTCGGCGGCCGCCGGCAGCTGGTCATCCCGCCCGATCTGGCCTACGGAGACCGCGGCGCGGGGAACGTGATCGCGCCCGGCGAGACGCTCATCTTCGTGTGCGACCTCGTGTCGGCCTGAGCCTGGCCGAAGACGTAGGAAGACGTAGGAGGTTAGGAGATTAGCCGCCCGGTCGCTTGACCCTCCTGTTACAGGAGGCCTGAGGCTGCGGCCATGACCGCAATCAGCCAGCAAAGCCCGGCAGGCGCCGGCACCGCATCGCGCGTAGCCAAGTGGGCACCGCTCGCCGTCATTCTGTGCGGGACGTTCGCCTACGTCCTCGACTTCTTCATCGTCAACGTCGCCCTGCCCGACATCCAGCGGAGCCTGCACGCCGGCCCGGCCGCCGTCGAGTGGGTCGTCGCCGGTTACGGGCTCACGAGCGCCGCGTTCCTCGTGTGCGGGGGACGGCTCGGCGACCACTACGGCAGGCGGCTTGCCTTCTGCGCCGGACTGGCGATGTTCGTGGTCACCTCGGCGCTGTGCGCCCTCGCCCCCGACCCGGCGTTCCTGGTCGCGGCCCGGCTCGCCCAGGGCGTCGGCGCGGCCGTCATGGCCCCGAACGTCCTTTCCATCCTCGGCACCACCTACACCGGCCCCGACCGGGTGCGGGCGATCAGCGTCTACGGCATCGTCATGGGTGTCGCCGCGGTTGGCGGGCAGCTGCTCGGCGGCCTGCTGATCGACGCGAACGTGGCCGGCCTGTCCTGGCGCGCGATCTTCTGGGTCAACGTCCCGGTCGGAGCGACCGCGCTCATCGCGGCGACCCGGATGGTCCCGGCCTCACGCGCGGCGCGGGGCGGGCGACTGGACCTCGCCGGCGCCGGCCTGCTCACCGCGGCGCTCGTCGCGGTCGTCCTTCCGCTCCTCGACGGCCGCCAGGCGGGCTGGCCCGCCTGGTCGTGGCTGTGCCTGGCCGCAGGCCCGGTCCTGCTGACCGCGTTCGCCGCGCACCTGCGGCGCGCCGCCAGGCGCGGCGGGCATCCGCTGCTCGAGCCGGGCATCTTCGCGGTCCGGGCCTTCAGGTCAGGGCTGACCTGCCAGGTGCTGTTCTGGTGCCAGCAGGCGGCCGGCTACCTGCTGCTCTCGCTCTACCTCCAGCAAGGCCGCGGGCTGAGCCCGATCGAGTCCGGCGGGGTCTTCGCCGTCCTGGCCGCCGGCTACCTGATCACCTCGCTGCGCGCGCCAGGACTTACCGTC
>JASHPP010000254.1 GCA_030038035.1 Trebonia sp. | reverse complement strand
AGCAGCGCGGCCAGCGTGGCGTCCCAGGTGGGCAGGGCGCGTTCTGACTTGTACGCCGCGAGCGCGTCGAGCGTCTCCCGGCTGCAGCGCAGCCACGCGCTGCCAGGGAAGTGCAGGTCCACGACCTCGCGCCAGACGCTGACCGGCATCCGGTAGGACGCCTCGCAGCTCCACGGGATCAGCTCCACGCGCAGTCCCTCTCCGTGCGCGGTGAAGACGGTGCCGCTGAACAGCAGCAGCAGCGGGATCGTGCCGTCATCCAGCCCCTGCAGGTAGCGGGCGGAGGCGACCTCGAGGTCATAGGTGCAGGGCACCTGGAGGTCGACCTCCGTTTGCGAGGTGAACCCCGGCACCATCGTGGACACCATGGCCAGCTGGATCGGCTTGACCGTCTCCGCCCAGCGGGAGGTGTCGCCGAACAAGTCGGCCAGCCGCCGCGCTTCTGCCGCGGAGTACCTGCGGCGGTGCGGCTCGATGCGCAGCTGGCAGCGCAGCGCGATGGCCTGCACGACCGCGCCGGTGCTTTCGCTGATCGTCAGCGTCAGCGACAGCGTCGGCGTCGCGGCGTAGCGCGCCGCACTGGCCTGGGCGCAGCCGAAGGTGAGGTTCGCCATTTAGATCTCCCTGGCGCGTTGCCGCAGGTCGGTCAGGCAATCGGCGAGGATCCGCCTGACCTCGGTCCCGCCGTCGAAACCATGCCAGTTCACCCGCAGCGCTCCGGCCAGCGAGTAGCACATGTCGATGGGGATCAGGAACGCCTCGGCGCCGTCACCGCGGCTGACGAGGATCGCCTCCACGTCCGGCTCGAGCGCGGCGAGCAGCGGGTGCGCGGCCGCGAGCCTGTCCCACGCCGCGAGGTCAAGCTCGCATTCGGTCACCCCTGCCGGGCTCGGGTAGCTGGCGATGACGCGGCCGAGCGCCGAGCTGCGGAAGAAGAACGCGATCGCGACCGGGATTTGCAGCTCCGCCCATTCGGCGTCGGTCAGCGGCGCCCGCGGGTCGTGGCGGACCCGGTCCGGTATCGTGCGGTAGCGGGCTCCTGGCCTGGTGAACAGCAGGGCGCACGCCGTGCAGGCGCAGGCGATCGAGTGGTGCTGCGGGTCCGCCAGGTGCCGGTGCTCGCCGCCGAGTTCCTCGCCGCACAGCTCGCATCGCTCCGCCTGCTCCCCCGGCGGGGGCTGCGCGGGAGCGGCGAAGCGGCGCAGCCCGGCGGCCATGGCTGGCGAACCGGCTGGCGCGGGGAGAACGCCGTGGCCGTTCGGGATAATCTTCATCGTGCCTCGGCGGGGCGGCGGGCTATCTGTAGCAACGGCGGGTCGCGCGGGACCAGCCTGACCCCAGTCGTTTCCGGCGCCGCGTCCGCCACGGCCTGCTCGATGCCCGTCGTGGCGCCGCAGCCGCTCCCTGGCCGGATGTGCGCCACGCCGGCGTCGTCCACGCCGAGGAACTCCGTGCCCGCCCCGAGCCGGCCAAGCGCGCGCCGGATCCTGGCCTCGGTGCCGAGCGGGTGCAGGTCGTGCACCAGGAGCAGGCTCTCGACCAGCGGATCGGCGATGAGCCTGGCGCGCAGCCTGTCCTCGTCGCCGATGACCGCCATGATGGACGCCAGGCCGGCTCCGTAGAGCCGGACCAGGCAGGTGACGAGTTCCTCGGCGAGGTCGGCGGCCTCGGCTCCCCCGCGCGCCCGCAGCTGAGCGAGGAGTTCCTCCACGCGCATCCCTGCCGCTCGGGCGTCGTTGCCCTCGCTCATGTCAGATCGCCAGCGTGATGCCGGTCGGTGAATGCGCCGTCTTGAGCACGCGGCCGCCGCCCAGGTACATGTGCACGCCGCAGGGCAGGCACGGGTCGAAGCTGCGCACCGCGCGCATGATGTCGATGCCCTTGAAGTTCTCCGGCGGGTTCTCCTCGAAGATCGGGGTGTTCTGCACCGCGTCCTCGTACGGACCCGGCGTCCCGTAGGTGTCCCGGACGCTGCCGTTCCACGGAGTCGGCGGGTAGGGGTGGTAGTTCGCGATCTTGCCTTCCCTGATCACCATGTGGTGGGACAGCACGCCACGGACCGCCTCGGTGAAGCCGCAGCTGATGCCCTCGTCGGGCACGGTGAACGGCTCCCACGTCTTGGTCCGCCCGGCCCGCACCTCGGCGAGCGCCTGCTCGACGAAGTGCAGCGCGCAGGCGGCGGCGTACGCCTGGAAGTACGTCCTGGCGCGGTCCCGCTCGATCGCGTTGGACAGCGGCTGGCCGTGGGAGTCCACCGGCGGCTTCCATTCGAAGGTCACCGCGGGCCGCGACACCGTCTTGGGCAGGTTGATCTCGACGCTGTGCCCGGTTGACTTCACGTACCCGATGTCGACAAGGCCGGCCAGCGCGGTCGCCCACAGCCGCGCGATCGGGCCGCCGCCGGTGTCCAGCGGCAGGTAGTCGGTGCCGTCGAACCAGCGGGGCGACATCGTCCAGCTGTACTTGTCGTCGAAGTCGCGCTTGGCGGGGCGCGGGATCGTGTGCTGGTTCCACGGGTGCCGGCGGTCGACCGGGTTGCCGAGCGGGTCGCGGGTGACGAACATCTCCTGGTCTTCCCAGTCCTCGTAGTACGAGTGGCCGAGCAGGATCCGGATGCCCAGGTTGATGTCGACCAGGCTGGTCGTGACCAGCTGCCCGTCGACCACGACGCCGGGCGTGACGAACATCTTGCGGCCCCAGTCGGCCATGTTCTGGTAGGTGAAGTCGCAGTACTCCGGGTTGTTGAGGCTCCCCCAGCAGCCGAGCAGCACCCTTCTCCGGCCCACTTCCTCGTATCCGGGCAGCGCCTCGTAGAAGAAGTCGAACAGGTCGTCGTGCATCGGCACGACGCGCTTCATGAACTCCACGTAGCGCATCAGCCTGGTCAGGTAGTCGGTGAACAGCTGCACCGTGGCCACCGTGCCGACCCCGCCCGGGTACAGCGTGGACGGGTGCACGTGGCGGCCTTCCATCAGGCAGAACATCTCGCGCGTGCTCCTGCTGACCTGCAGGGCCTCGCGGTAGAACTCGCCTTCGAGCGGGTTGAGCGAGCGCATGATGTCGCCGATTGTGCGGTAGCCGTGGTCGGCCGCGTGCGGCGCCTCGGTGCTGTTGGCGCGTTCGAGCACGCCGGGGTTGGTCTCGGCGACCATCTTCTCGCAGAAGTCGACCCCGACCAGGTTCTCCTGGAAGATGTTGTGGTCGAACATGTACTCCGCGGACTCGCCCAGGTTGATGATCCACTCGCCCAGGTGCGGCGGGCGGACGCCATAGGCCATGTTCTGGTTGTAGACCGAGCAGGTCGCGTGGTTGTCACCGCAGATCCCGCAGATCCGGCTGGTGATGAAGTGCGCGTCGCGCGGGTCCTTGCCCTTCATGAAGATGCTGTAGCCGCGGAAGATCGATGACGTGCTGTGGCACTCGGCGACCTTGCCCTTGCCGAAGTCGATCTTCGTGTAGATGCCGAGGCTGCCCACGATCCGGGTGATCGGGTCCCAGGCCATCTCGGTGAGCTGCCCGGTTTCCTGCGCTGTGGTCTCGCCCTTGGTCGTCGTCATCGCTGATCACCACGTCTTCTGGTAGCCGGTGAGAAGCTCGGTGCCCTTCGCCCGCCACTTGGGCTCTTTGTCCGCGGTCCTGGCGGTGAAGCCGCGAAGGGTGCGGATGGCGGTGCCGTACATCTGGCTGGCCGCGGTCGACACCCGCGCCCCGGGCGGCTCGTCCATGAACGGCATGAACTTGTCGGGGAATCCTGGCATCGTGCACGCGATGCAGATGCCGCCGACGTTGGGGCAGCCGCCGACGCCGTTGATCCAGCCGCGCTTGGGGACGTTGCACTTGACCACGGGTCCCCAGCAGCCCAGCTTGACCAGGCAGGTGGGCGAGCCGTACTCGCCGGCGAACTCGCCCTGCTCGTAGTAGCCGGCGCGGTCGCAGCCCTCGTGCACGGTGGCCTCGAACAGCCAGCGCGGCCGCAGCGCTTCGTCGAGCGGGATCATCGGGGCCTGGCCGGCCACCTGGTACAGCAGGTAGAGGATCGTCTCGGACAGGTTGTCCGGGTGGATCGGGCAGCCGGGGACGCAGACGATCGGCAGGCCGGCCTTGGACTTCCAGTCCCAGCCGAGGTAGTCGGGCACGCCCATGGCGCCGGTCGGGTTCCCGGCCATCGCGTGGATCCCGCCGTAGGTGGCGCAGGTGCCCACCGCGAGGATCGCGGTCGCCTTCGGTGCCAGCCGGTCGAGCCACTCACTTGTCGTCATGGGCTGGCCGGTCTCACGGTTGTTGCCGAAGCCGCACCAGTAGCCTTCCTGCTTGATCGCCTCGTTCGGGATGGACCCCTCGACGACCAGGACGAACGGCTCAAGCTCGCCGGCGTCGGCCTTCCACCACCAGTCGATGAACGTGTCGGCGCCCTGCTCGGGGCCGCATTCGAAGTCGATCAGCGGCCAGTGCACCGCGACCTTCGGCAGGCCGGGGAGGGCGCCGAGGACGATCTCCTCGATGCTCGGCTGCGTCGCGGCGGTGAGCGCCACCGAGTCCCCGTCGCAGCCGAGGCCCCCGTTCATCCAGAGAATGTGCACGACCGGCTCTTGTTCGGCGTCTGGCATGGAACGCCACCCTTCGATCTGCTGGATGCTGGATCGGTCCGATCCGCAGCCTGGCCTGCTCGCAGCCTCCTTGTAGCCTGCTCTGGCCTGCTGTAGCCCGCGGGCCCGCTGCCGGTGGCAACAGCGTAAGCCCGCCGCGGCGCGAGTACAAGACACAACAGTCATCCAGTTGGACATATCTGTCCACCATCTGTCCGCTTCGCCGGACTCGCGTTCAGCCGATTTGTCCACGTACCCTGGTGACGAAAGATGAGAGCGTGACCGTGCGCTGGCCCGGCACCAAATGGGCGAGCCGACCGGAAAAGGGGCGATGGACAGGGAAGACGGCACGATCAGCGGCAACATCGAGGTCGTTCCGGTCGTGGTCGTATCGCAGACATTCCCCGCCCGGCCGTCGTCGATCCCGGACATCCGGGACTTCGTACGCCGCTGCCTCGCCCAGTCGCCGCTTTCTGAGGAAGACAATCGCGAGGTGGGCGATACCGTCTCCCGCGCGCTGCTTGAGGCCGCCGGGCCGACCGGCGCGATCAGCGTCTCCTTCCGGATCTTCCCCGACCACGTCGAGGTCGACGTGCTCCGCTCCGGTGTGCAGCTTGGCGGCACGACCGGACTGAACCCCCTGACGTCGCTGCTGCGGGCCGACGACCGCACGCCGGTTGCCGCCGGCGCCGCGGCGGCCGTTGATGGCGGCGGCGCGTCCGCGGCCGGCGATGTGGGCCCGGCGTCGTTCGCCGACTGGATGGCGGGCGCGCTGCGCAGGGAGGGCCTGACGATGGAGGCGGCCGCGCGCCAGTTGGGTGTCTCGGTCAAGACGGTCAGCCGCTGGGTGGGCGGCACGACCGAGCCGCGACTGCGCGACCTGCGGCGGATCCGGGAGCTTTTCGGCGAGATCCCGTTCGCCTGACGCCCGCCGTCCGGCCGAAGATGTGCGGCGGGGCGCGGAGCACGCGCAGCCGGACACTTGCGACTGGACACTTGCGACTGGACCTTTCCCGTGCCGCGGTCCTACCGTTGTCCCGTGGCGGACATCAAGGGGACTTACCGGCTCGGCCCTGACTGCGGGCGAGTGCTCATCAAGACCGGCCGCGCGGGACTGGCCGCCAGGGCCGGGCACGACCTGACGATCGAGGTCACCCGCTGGTCTGGGCAGGTGACGATCCCCGACGACGAGGCCGGGGTGACGGCGGCGACGGTCAGCGCCGAGCTCGACTTCGGCTCCCTGGCCGTGCGCGAGGGCACCGGCGGCGCCAAGCCGCTGACGGACAAGGATCGCCGCGACATCGCGAACACGGCGGCCAAGATCCTGGGCGGGGGTGACCAGGCGACGGCGACCTTCACGTCGGCACGGGTCATCCCGGCCGGGGCGGGCGGGGCGATCGAGGGGACGCTCACCTTCCGCGGCAAGTCCCAGCCGGTACGGCTGCAGGTCACGAGCGCGGCGCCGGGCCGCCACTACCGGGGCACCGCCACGGTGCGGCAGACCGACTTCGGCATCACGCCGTACACGGGGTTCTTCGGCGCGCTGAAACTGCGCGACGAGGTCGCTGTCGAGTTCGAAGCCGACCTCAGCCGCGCCGCGAGGGAATGACCGAGGTCGTCAGGACAGCCGTCCGGGTCGAGGGAATCGTCCAGGGCGTCGGCTTCCGCCCGTTCGTGTACTCGCTGGCTACCGGCCTGGGGCTCGGCGGGCTCGTGGGCAACGACGTCGACGGGGTGTTCGCCGAGGTCGAGGGCCCGCCGGCGGCCGTCAGGGAGTTCTTGCGGTCACTGGAGCAGAACGCGCCGCCGCTCGCGCGGATCGAGCGGATCACCGCCACCGACATGGCGCCGGCGGGGACGGCGTCGTTCCGGATCGTGGCGAGCGGCCCGGCCGGGCCGCGCAGGACCCTGGTCGCCGCGGACACCGCCACGTGCGCCGACTGCCTGCGGGAACTGGCCGACCCGGCCGACCGCCGCTTCGGCTACCCGTTCATCAACTGCACCAACTGCGGGCCGAGGTTCACGATCGTCAGGGACGTGCCCTACGACAGGCCGCTGACCACGATGGCCAGCTTCGCGATGTGCGCCCAGTGCGCGGCCGAGTACGACGACCCGGCCGACCGCCGCTTCCACGCGCAGCCGGTCTGCTGCCCGGAGTGCGGGCCGCAACTGGCCCTGCGCGACCCGGCCGGGCGGGTGCGCGCGCGGGCCGGCGAATCCCTGGACGGTGCCGCGGCCCTGCTGCGGGAGGGCCGGATCGTGGCCGTCAAGGGGCTGGGCGGTTATCACCTCGCGGCGGACGCGTCGTGCGAGCAGGCGGTCGCGGCGCTGCGCGCCCGCAAGCACCGCGAGGACAAGCCGTTCGCGGTCCTCGCCGCCGACCTGGCGGCGGCGAGGCGGCTGTGCGCGATCGATCCGGCCGCCGCCGGCCTGCTGACCAGCCAGGCCAGGCCCATCGTGCTGCTCCCCCGGCTGCCGTCGGCGGATGTCGCGAACGCGACGGCGCCGGGCAACCGCGACCTCGGGATCATGCTGCCGTACAGCCCGCTGCACTACCTGCTCGCGGCCGCGGCGGCGTGCCCGCTGGTGCTGACCAGCGGGAACGTGTCTGACGAGCCGATCGCCTACCGCGACGCCGACGCGTTGTCACGGCTCGGCCCCATCGCGGACGCGTTCCTCACCCATGACCGGGCCATCCACGTCAGGACGGACGACTCGGTGGCCCGGGTGTTCCGCGGGCGGCCGATGCTGCTGCGCCGGTCCCGCGGCCGCGCGCCCGAGCCCGTGGCGGTGCGCGCCGGGTTCCCCCGCCCGGTGCTCGCCTGCGGCGCGGAGCTCAAGAACACGTTCTGCCTGGCCAAGGAGCATCATGCGTTCGTCTCCCAGCACATCGGGGACCTGGAGAACGCCGAGACCCTGCGTTCGTTCACCGAGGGCATCGAGCACTTCCGCCGGCTGTTCGACATCGCCCCGCAGGTCGTGGCCCACGACCTGCATCCCGAATACCTGTCCACGAAGTACGCCCTCGAGCTGGACGACGTCGACCTCGTGGGCGTGCAGCATCATCACGCGCACATCGCGTCGTGCCTGGCCGACAACGGCGCGGACGGGAGCGCCCCCGTCATCGGCGTCGCCTTCGACGGCACCGGCTACGGCAGCGACGCCACGATATGGGGCGGTGAGTTCCTGGTCGCGGACTGCGCGGACTTCACCAGGGCCGGTCATCTCGCGCCGGTGCCGATGCCCGGCGGCGCCGCCGCCATCAGGCAGCCGTGGCGGATGGCGGCGGCCTACCTCGACGCGGCCTGTCCCGGCACGCCCGCGGCGTCGCTCGGCGTCGGGCAGCGCAACGAGGCGCGCTGGGCCGCGGTCGTCGCCATGGCGCGGCAGCGCGTCAATTCCCCGCTGACCTCAAGCGCGGGGCGGCTCTTCGACGCCGTGGCCGCGATCCTCGGCGTCAGGGACGCCGTCAACTACGAGGGCCAGGCCGCGATAGAGCTCGAGCAGCTCGCGGACCCGGCCGAGCGCGGCGCCTACCGCGCGGGGATCGAGGCGACCCAGCCGTTCCGCGTCCACGGCGGCGACCTCGTGCGCGGCGCCGTGGACGACCTCGCGGCCGGCGTACCCGGCGCGGTCATCGCGGCCCGCTTCCACAACGGCGTGGCGGCGCTCGTGGAGGAGGGCTGCCTGCTGCTGCGCGAGCGCCACGGCCTGGACACGGTGGCGCTGTCCGGCGGCGTGTTCCAGAACGTCCTGCTGCTCTCCGCGGCGGTCGCGCGCCTTGAGGCACGCGGGTTCACCGTCCTCGTGCACTCGCGCGTCCCTTGCAACGACGGGGGGATCAGCCTGGGCCAGGCGGTCGTCGCCGCCGCCAGGGACAGGCGCTGACCGCTCGGCCGTTGCCGGCAACGAAGAGCTGGGCGAGATCAGTGCGTGGCGGCTTGCCGCGCGGATAAGTTCACCGTATGCGGATCGTGTTCGGGGCCGACGACGAGAACGAGTGCACGCGCGCGGTGATCGAGTACCTGCGTGAGGCCGGCGACCTGCGGGTGCTCAGCAGCGGCAGCTGGCCCGAGTTCGCCCGGGCCGTCGGGGCCGCGGTGGCCTCGGGTGAGGCCGATTTCGGCGTGGTGATGTGCTGGACGGGCACGGGGACGTCGATCGCGGCGAACAAGGTGCCCGGAGTCCGGGCGGCGCTGGCCTGGGAGCCGTGGATAGCCAGGAACGCCAGGCTGTGGAACGACGCGAATGTCCTGGCGCTCAGCCTCAAGCGGCTGGCGCCCGACGTGGCCGTCGAGTGCGCCCGGGCGTTCCTCGAAGTCGGCGCAGAAGACCCGGCTGAGTCGGCAAGCATCGACCTGATCAGAGGACTATAACGACGTCTGCCCCAGACCCCGCCTCCCTGACTGGGCCAGCTGCGCCAACGGCCCGGCTGTATCGGGCCAGCTGCGCCAATGGCCCAATCGCCTCAACTCCCCGGCATGCGCTACATTCGGGGCAAGCTCAGGGGAGGCATCGACGTGCAGGATGCTGACGCGGGCGCGCCGGGCGACCTCGCGGCGGGCTGGCTCGACCGGCTGCGGCCCAGGCTGACCGGTTACGCGAGGACCGCCCTGGAGAACATCGGCCTGGAGTTCCCCGCGTACATCTCGACCACGATGACCGCCCCAGGCGACTTCCCGCTCCGCCCGAGTGACCGCAACCCGGTCTTCTACGGCAGCTTCGACTGGCATTCGTGCGTTGAGATGTTCTGGCTGCTCGTCCGCCTGCTCAAGGCAGCCCCGGATGACGTGCC
>JASHPP010000253.1 GCA_030038035.1 Trebonia sp. | reverse complement strand
GTGCGCCGCGTAGTTGAAGTCACCCCAGGTGGCCCCGCCCCACACCCGTGCCATGCGGGCGGCTGCGTCGACGTGGACGCCGCGCATCCGGGATAGATCGATCACCACGCCGCCGTCGGTGGTGCTGAACCCTGGCACGCTGTGCCCCCCGCCGCGTACCGCCAGCTCCAGGCCCGCATCGCGGGCGAAATTGACCCCGGCGATCACGTCGGCCACCTGCTCGGCGAGGATCAGGGCCGACGGGTGCTTGTCGAACATGCCGTTGTGCACGGCGCGGGCTTCGTCGTAGCCCGGATCCCCGGCGGTGATGACCGCGGCCCGAATCCGCTCGCGCAGCTGGTCGATCGCTGGCTTGCTCATTGCCCCTCCCCACAAGCCGACCTCGAAGCGCCGCAACCCCTCGCCGCGGACTCGGGCCGCGCTCGTCATGGCAGCCAAGCAACTGGCCGTGTAGACCGGTTGCCGGGCGTGTGGAGATCATGTGAAGGGGGGCCCTCACAGGTGAGGAAATCCGCCGCCATCGGGGTCCGCCGGCTACCGGCGATGGGCCCGGCCAGTTCCTCCCGCCGGCAGCCCCTAGGCTGGATGTTCTATGAGCACTGTTGGATCGCCGCAGAGCTCGGCCGGGGTATCCGGCGGCGAGCCAGGCGCGGTCATCCACACCGAGGACTTGACCAAGGTCTACCCGGGGACGGACTTCGCGGCCGTGGACAAGCTCAACCTCGATGTCCGGGCCGGGGAGATCTTCGGCCTGCTCGGACCGAACGGCGCGGGCAAGACGACGACCGCCGGCATGCTGACGACCCGTGTGGTCCCCACGTCGGGCCGCGCCCTCATCGCCGGGGTGGACGTCAAAACCCACCCCGCGCTGGCCAAGCAGCTGAGCGGGATCGTCTCGCAGGAGAACACCCTGGACCGTCAGCTCACTGTCTGGGAGAACCTCTATTTCCACGGCCGGCTGTTCGGCATCAAGGCGAAGGAATCCAGGAAGATCGCCGACGACCTGCTCGAGCGGTTCCAGCTGTCCAAGTGGGCGAAGGCGTCGGTGTACGCGCTGTCCGGTGGCATGGCGCAGCGGCTCATGGTAGCCCGGGCCATCTTCCACCGCCCCTCGGTGCTGTTCCTTGACGAGCCCACGGCCGGCCTTGACCCGCAGAGCAGGCTCGCGCTGTGGGACCTGCTCGGCGAACTGCACCGCGACGGCCAGACGATCATGCTCACCACCCATTACATGGAGGAGGCTGACCGGCTCTGCGAGCGGGTCGCCATCATGGACCACGGCCGGATTCTCGCGCTCGACACGCCGGCCGCGCTCAAGCAGACCGTCGGCGCCGACACGATCGTCACGGTGCGGGCCAGGGGCCAGGTGGACGGCCTTGCCGAGGTGCTGACCAGGGACGTGGCGGGTGTCGCCAGGACGCGGGCGGCGGACGGCAGGCTCGAACTGCACGTGCAGGGCGGTAACGGGCTGGTCCCGCGCATCGTCCTGGCGGCCGAGCACGGCGGCTTCGATCTCATCGACGTGTCGGTCGCCGAGCCCACCCTGGAGACCGTGTTCATCAACCTGACCGGAAGGGAGCTACGGGAGGAATGACCGTCTCAGTAAGCTCGCAGACCCCGGCCCCTGGCGCCCCGGCCGGGCGGATAGGCGGCGGCCCGCCCCGCTCGGTGGCCGCGGCCAGCCGGATCGCGCTCGGCGCCCTGCTGCTCCGTGACCTGGTGGTGCTGCGCAAGCATCTGTGGGAGTTCGTGCTGCGCACGCTCGTCCAGCCGTTCCTGCTGTGCTTCGTCTTCCTTTACGTGTTCCCGAAGATCGGGCAGGGCATCGGCGGGCACGGCACGGTGCAGGAGTCGGCATTCGCCACCATCCTGGTTCCCGGGGTCGTCGGGATCTCGGTCATGTTCCAGGGCGTGCAGTCGATCGCGCTGGCCATGGCGCAGGAGTTCGGCTTCACCAGGGAGATCGAGGACCGGGTGCAGGCACCCTGCCCGATCTGGCTGGTCGCCCTCGCCAAGGTGCTCTCCGGCGCGGCCCAGGGCGTGCTGTCCGCGGTCATCGTGCTGCCGATCGCCTCGGTGGTGCACGCGCCGGGGGTGCGCGCCCACCTGACCCTGCACTGGTGGCTGATCGTCACGTTCGTGCCGCTGGCCTGCGTGGCGATGGCCGGGCTGGGCCTGGTGCTCGGCACCAGCTTCGAGCCGAGGAACATCGGCCTGATGTTCGGCTTCATCATCCTGCCGATCACGTTCCTCGGCGGGACCTACTATCCGTGGACCAAGCTGGCCCCGGTCACCGTCGGCGGCTGGCACTGGCTGCAGACGATCGTGCTGATCAACCCGCTGATCTACGTGAACGAGGGGATGCGGGCGGCGTTCACCACCGCGCCGCACATGCACCTGTACGTGATCTACCCGGTGGTCGCCGCGTTCGGCGTCACGTTCCTGGCCATCGGCCTGCGCAACTTCCGCCGCCGGGTGCTGTCCTAGCTGGCCGGCTGCCGTTCGGCGGCGGCGATGCTCGCCCGGACCTCGTCCATGTCGAGCTGCTTCGCCTTGGTGATCAGCTCCT